>JBBDNC010000133.1:0-3100 GCA_040877875.1 Balneolaceae bacterium
TCGCATGGATATTCAAGTCTGGACTTTTATCATTGTCGGCCTCACGTTCGCATTATACATCGGTATTGCCGTCTGGGCAAGAGCGGGCACGACCCATGATTTCTATATTGCTGGAAGCAAAGTGCACCCTGTGGCGAACGGCATGGCAACGGCGGCAGACTGGATGTCGGCGGCTTCGTTTATTTCCATGGCAGGTCTGATATCTTTCCTGGGATATGACGGGTCGGTCTATCTGATGGGATGGACAGGGGGATATGTGTTGTTGGCCCTTTTACTTGCACCGTACCTTCGCAAATTTGGCAAATTCACCGTACCCGATTTTGTAGGCGACCGGTACTATTCTGACTGGGCCCGGCTGGTAGCCATCATTTGTGCCGTCTTCATTTCCTTTACCTATGTAGCCGGACAAATGCGAGGCGTGGGGATTGTCTTTTCCCGGTTTTTGGACGTAGGCATCACGTATGGTGTGATCATAGGAATGGTGATCGTCTTTTTTTATGCCGTCCTGGGCGGAATGAAGGGGATTACCTATACCCAGGTTGCCCAGTATTGTGTCTTGATATTTGCCTACCTGGTTCCTGTAATATTCGTTTCCATGATGCTGACCAATAACCCTTTTCCTCAACTTGGGTTTGGCGGGACACTGGCCGACAGCAATGGGACCTACCTGCTGGACCGGCTCGACGGGATGATGACCGATCTCGGCTTTGACCCTTACACCGACGGGAGTAAACCGAAGATTGATATCTTTTTTATCACAGCAGCGCTGATGGTGGGGACAGCGGGTTTACCCCATGTAATTGTCCGGTTTTTTACTGTACCTAAAGTCCGCGACGCCAGGCTTTCAGCCGGTTATGCCTTGATTTTTATCGTCCTGCTTTACAGCACCGCGCCGGCTGTTGCAGCATTTGCAAAGTATAATTTTCTGAATACCACCCAGAATGTTGAGTACAGTGAAGCACCTGAATGGTTTCACAATTGGGAAGCGACCGGCTTGTTGCAATGGGAAGACCAAAACAATGACGGCCGTATGCAGTACCATGCTGATGCTGAGATCAACGAACTGAATATCGATCCCGACATTATGGTACTAGCCAATCCGGAAATTGCCCAAACCCCGAACTGGGTGGTGGGGTTGGTCGTTGCCGGTGGGCTGGCAGCCGCCCTTTCGACAGCTGCCGGGTTACTGCTGGTTCTCTCGACAGCTCTTGCCCATGATCTGATGAAACGTATCCTGGTTCCTTCACTGTCCGACAAAGGCGAACTCATTACGGCCCGTGTTACCGTATTCGCCACGGTCCTGCTGGCCGGCTATCTCGGAATTCATCCACCGGGGTTTGTGGCTCAAACAGTTGCTTTTGCCTTTGGGCTGGCAGCCTCCTCCTTTTTCCCGGCAATCATGATGGGCATTTTCTTCAAACGTATGAATAAGGAGGGAGCCATAGCGGGGATGGTGGCCGGAATTACCTTTACAGCTTCATACATTATCTATTTTACCTTTATAAATCCTGACTTGAATAATGTCGACCACTGGTGGTTTGGAATTTCACCGGAGGGGATCGGTACCCTTGGCATGATTCTCAACTTTGCGGTCGCTCTGGGTGTTGCGAAGTTTACTAAAAACCCACCGATCGAAATCCAGGAACTCGTAGAAAATATCCGGGTACCGGGAAAACTGCGACAATCAAATGAATCCGATCAAGAAGATCGAGGATAAGCGGTTCTGAGAAATTATAGAACAAATATTATTCTTGTTTCCCTACGGCATAAAACTCTTGGTTTTACAAATATTCGTACACTTCTTCTCAGTTCGGCCAGGCAACCTCATCGTTATGCCTGAGAGCATCATCCTGGAACAGATATTCTTCATCAAACGGATAAAGAGACTCCTGCTGCTCAATCACAATTCCTTCTTCTATAAGGCTGCCATTGGAATCCATGACTTTTGACAGATCAAGTCCCAGGTGTTTAGCCAAAAAGCAGCCCGTTTATTCGGTCCATTGTAATACTCCCCAATTTTAGGACCACAAAGTCGGGTTTGATCGTTTGTTTATGTTAAGTGGCATACCCGTAGAGATCAATTGGTTTCCTGCATTTTCACAACCGGTTTGAATCAAAGCCAGACAAAATAAAAATAGTAACAAGTATTTATCAGATACATAACCAAATCTTTGAAAGTTTTTTATCATTGGCATCTCGATAGTATATAATGTAGTACTGATAGATCAGATACAAGCCAGGTTATGAATCACATTTATCCTAATAAATCTTTTACCAAGGTCGTTGAGAAGTACATCCGTCATATCGACCAGGTACAGGATGATATTCTAAAAACTGTGTTTTCCCAATTTCCGAAGACAAATAACCAGATACAATCAATTCTTTAAGTAATCTAAAATATTCATTCCCGGCATTATTCATTTCTTCAGCAATTCCCGATCTTTGTATTTTATCACAATCTAAAAAAGGTTTCCCGAATTCGTCCTGGCATTTGGAATTTATCTTTTCCATGGCTTCTATGTATTCCGCCTGCTCGTTTACAGGGTAGCAATCTTTGATTACTAATGCCATGAACTCTCCGACTTTTGCTTCTTTTCCTCCCGGTGTAGATGTGGGGGGAATAATTATATCCGCCAATTCATTCAAAAAACGAACATCTGTTTTACTAAACAATTCATTATAGGGACTTATTTCATTTGTACAAGAAATGAAAAGTATATGGCCTCCGAATGTTACGGTTCCTGCAATACTCCCTACCGTTTTAATAAATTTTCTACGTTTCATCTTACGATTATTTAAATATTCCCCCGGTTAACTTCTTTTACCGCGTAATCCACTGCTCTGGCAGTCAAAGCCATATATGTTACAGAAGGGCCTGGGGTTGTCCCGGACGAACACATAGCTGATCCATCTGTAATAAATACATTTGAAACATCATGCATCTGATTCCATCGATTCAACACAGAAGTTTTTGGATCTCTCCCCATCCGAGCCGTTCCTGTCTCATGAATACACGATCCGGGTATCTTCTCCCGATCATAAGTTTGGATATCTTTTAAGCCCCCGGCTTCCAATATTTCAGCCGACGTTGTCATCATAT
>JBBDNC010000134.1:0-3070 GCA_040877875.1 Balneolaceae bacterium
TATTATGTTGTAAAGATACAGAACCATCCGCCAGGGGGACAGGTTGCACACATGTTCTTACGGGAGACGATGAACCGGATATTTCTCCACAGTTTACCAGGTTTTAAATGAGCAGGAAAGACAGGAAAATTTTCCCGCCCTAAAACTGATATACGGATACACTGACACACTGATCAATTAATGCCCTGAAAAACTGATAATCAAATTCGTATTTTAGAATATTATGCTGGTTACAAAGTCGATAGATGAAATCCGCAGTGCTGTCAAACTATGGAAGCGCCAGAAGCTCACGGTAGGGTTTGTCCCGACCATGGGAGCCCTGCATGAGGGGCACCTTGCCTTGATTCAGAAGGCCCGCAAACATTCTGACCGCGTTGTCGTATCCATTTACGTCAATCCGGAACAATTCGGGCCGGATGAGGATTATGAGAAATATCCCCGAAATCTGGATGACGATTTGAAATTGTGCAGGAACTATCGTGCCGCCGCGGTCTTTACCCCTGAAGATTCCGTAATGTATCCGAAGGAGGAAAAGTACCTGGGTATCGGGATCAATGAGTTGAATTCACATATGTGCGGGGCAAGCAGGCCGGGATTTTTTGAAGGGGTAGTGCTTGTAGTGAATAAGTTGTTCAATATCATAGAACCGGACCTGGCGGTATTCGGGCAAAAGGACGTCCAGCAGTTCCGCATAGTGGAAGAAATGGTAAGGGAATTCAATCACAGTACAGAGTTGGTCATGGGAGAGATCGAACGTGCTAACGACGGACTGGCCCTGAGCAGCAGAAATGCTTATTTAAGCAATGAAGAACGTTTAAAAGCCCCCTCGGTCTATCGTGCACTCAGTTACCTGGAAAAGCAAATCCATGACGGGGTAGATGAACCTTCGCTTCTGATCCGGCATCAGCAAAACGAACTGGAGGCAAAAGGTTTTAAAATTGATTATCTTGGTGTGTTTTCCCTTGATAAACTACAGCCGGTGGAAAAATTGGAGAATAAAGGCAATTATATAATCGCCGCAGCTGTTTATTTAGGTGAAACAAGGTTAATCGATAATATTCTTATAGAGAACGAACAGGTTATCTGATGAAGCTTATGATGTTCAAATCGAAACTCCACCAGCTAAGGGTTACTGAAGCTAACCTGATGTACGAGGGGAGCATCACGATCGATGAAGAGTTGATGGAGATGGCCGGCATTCTGCCATTCGAAAAAGTCCAGGTTGTCAATATCACGAACGGATCCCGTCTTGAAACGTACACGATACCGGGAAAGAGAGGAAGCAGGGTTTGCTGTATGAATGGTGCCGCGGCGCGTCTGACCCAGGTCGATGACCGCATTATTGTCATTACCTACGCCGAGATGACTCCTGAAGAGGCCCGGGAGCACAATCCCCTGGTCGTCATCGTGGATAAAGATAACGAACCCCAGAAAACCCTGGACAAGAGCGACTCTGCCAGGAAGTTTAATCTGGCAACGGGCCTGTTGGAAACCTGATATCTTTTTTTAACGTTTGGCCGCATAATCCGGAAGCAGCTCCAGAAATTTGGCGGAGGTCCGGATTCCCCGGTAAAAATCCTTTAGGGAAAAACTTTCGTTGGGAGAGTGTAAAGCATCCCTTGCCAGGCCAAAGCCCATCAAGATCGATTCTGCTCCCAGGATTTTTTTAAAATCTGCAACGATCGGAATGGATCCCCCCTCGCGGCTGAATAAAACGTTTTTCCGATAGACTTCTTCAAATGCTTTTGCGGCAGCCTGGAGGCCGTAAAAGTCAAGATTTGTGAGGGAGGGGTGTCCTCCGTGATGTTCGGTAAGGGTTACCTCCACTGAATCGGGGGCCAGGGATTGGACATATTCGATAAACAGCCGGGATATTTTTTTCGGATCCTGGTCCGGGACCAGGCGCATGCTTACTTTGGCACCTGCTTTTGCCGGCAGAACGGTTTTGGCTCCTTCTCCCTGGTAGCCGCTCCATAGGCCATTGATATCGAGTGTCGGCCGGGCGGTTGTGCGTTCAAGTGTCGAATATCCTTTTTCTCCTTCAAGTTCCCTGACCCCGAGCGATTTTTTATACCTTTCTTCGTCAAATGGAAGCTTCCTGTATTCCTCCCGTTCGGTATCTGTCAACGGTTTTACCGGGTCATAAAAACCGGGAATGGTGATTACCCCGTCCTCAGTTTTTAATTTGGCAAGGATCTCACACAGAATATTTGCCGGGTTCGCCACGCCTCCCCCATACACACCGGAGTGCAGGTCCCGGCCGGGGCCTTTTACGAGGATCTCCAGGTAGCTGATTCCCCGAAGCCCGTAAGTGATCGAGGGCTGATCTTCATCAAACATGGCGGTATCAGAAATCAAAACCATATCGCTTGCAAGAAGCTCCTGCCGGTTTTCAATAAACGGGATCAAACTGGGGGAGCCGATTTCTTCCTCACCCTCGAGAATAAATTTAAGGTTTACGGGCAGCTCAGTATCCGTGGCGAGAAAAGCTTCCAGGGCTTTAATATGGGTGAACGACTGACCTTTATCATCGCTCGCCCCCCGGGCATAGACGCGGTTCTCCCTGACAGCCGGCTTGAACGGAGGAGTCTCCCACTCGTCTTCCGGGTCCGGCGGCTGTACATCATAATGCCCGTAGACCAGGACCGTCGGCCGGTCTTCATGAGGACACATCTCCGCATACACAATCGGATTGCCTTTTGTTTCAAATAGCTGAACGTTCTCCATGCCGATTTCCCGGAACTGGGTGATTAAAAAATCGGCTGCACGCTGAATTTCCGGAGTATGTTTTGCACCGATGCTGATGCTTGGAATTTTGAGAAATTCGAACAATTCCTGTTGAAATTTTTCGATGTTGTGATCAATGTAATTTTGAACGTCAGACATGGTTTCAGGGGGTCGGTGAACAGTGAATCAGTTTTTCAGTTAGGGATGGGTTCTATTTTCTTTGTCTTTCCGTGAGCATGCGGGCTTCACAAGCAAATGAATTTTACCGGCCGGTGGTATTCCGTCCATTCGCTTCTTTCTTAACATTACATTTCTAGAAGGCTTTGCAAAACCCGGTCTTTTG
>JBBDNC010000135.1:0-2913 GCA_040877875.1 Balneolaceae bacterium
GCCCAGGCCTCTTCATGAGTTACCATTTTCATCCGTTCGAGAATGTCGTCCGGAACCCGGGGCCGTCCGTCCGGGAATCGCTCTCCCTCCCATTTACCGGTCAGAGCCTGCATATTGGATTCGGTGAGCGTGATCGTTGATTGAGCCCTGGCTTCACTCAGGCCCATCCCTAACAAAAGGAAAAGGGGAAATGCGAGCAGTTTACATGGTATCTGTTTCATAGTATTGTGAACTCGGTTATTAGATTTTCTTGCTTGAGTAGTTCATAAATCAGTTGCTGATTCCATAAATCCGATTTCGTTCGCCATGTTTCTTATCGACCGCTTTGATGGATTCAGGTTTTTGATGGAAACGGTATGAAAATACATCTGCGCTGGCAACAAAACTTCGGATTCGAATTTTTTCCTTCTTTTTCCTTCATCCTATAGGTAACAATTAAAATGAAGATTTGGCAGATTCTGCTTCATAACCTTTCGGTGTCTATCGGTTCAGTTATGGAATAGGGACGGGTCCGGCTCTTGCAGGTCAATTCCCGGCCCGCTCCACTGCAGACGCAACAGCGGGGTTCCCTCCTCGCCCCGTGACCAGGTCAGTTTTATCGGATGATATCCTTCTTCAAGCTGAATTTCAGATGCGGCTTCAGACCCCGCTTCATATCCCCTGTCTGCATCGATCACAGTGGCCCCGTGAATCCGCATAACAGCTCCCCGGTTTGCCTGAAGATGAAAGGTGTATGCCCCGGTATGTGGCACCTCGATCCATCCGCTGTATTCCACTACTATATGATCCTCCCGTGAACGCACGTCCGGGTCAAATCCCTCGCAAGTGCCGGTACGTACGGGCCGCTTTCGGAGCGTGCCCGCTGCCGGCGTCCAGGGTGTTGCCGACTCATATACCTCATACCGGAGACCCGGTTCAAGATCCCCGGGGTCTTCGAGCGAGGGAACAGGGAGTCCGTCATACGGCCTTTCAGCCGAGGGATCGGCTCGACGAACCCGGATAACCCGGTCTTTCATTCGCCGTTGAAGATTGTCAAAATTTTCACTGCTGCCGGCCAGATTGTTGATCTCCTCCGGATCCTCAAGGGTATCGTAAATACGAAAATCATCCTCTGCAGATTGGATATCATAGCGCACCCCTTTATAGCCGTCTACATAAATCACCTGCATCTCTCCGCGCAGTTGATTCCGGTGAGAGGCGTCAAACTGCTCATAGTCCGGGGTCCGCCTTCCCTCACTGTATTCTACATATACAAGATTCTCCTGCCGGTCATCTCCTCCGGTGAGCAGCGGCAAGAGGGAAACGCCATCCGTTCGTGCGGGAGCCGGCAGCCCTGCCAGTTCTGCAAAAGTCGGCAGCCAGTCATGGAAACCCGTTGGCCTGTCTTCCAGGGTTCCGGCCGGGATGCGGCCGGGCCAATGTACTATCGTCGGAACCCGGATGCCCCCTTCCCACGTATCCCGCTTGATACCGTCCAGCGGACCAAAGCTCTCAAAAAACGTCGGATCGTACTCTCCATAACCGTACGACTCCCTGTGCGGTCCATTGTCCGAGGTAAAGACGACCACCGTGTTTTCGTCAATCTCCAGATCCCGGAGCAACTGCATCAAATCCCCCACCCCGTTGTCAATTCGCCGGATCATACTGGCAAGTCGTTTTTGGGTCATCGGCCAGTCCTGGCCGGCATAATCGGGATGAATATAGTCGTCGATGGTTCCATCCACGGTGTTGATAAAATTATCTTTTTCACCGATCCACCGGACGCCCCCGTTTAGTCCGCCCCCGTCCGGATAGGGAGATGAGGCCACTTCCAGACCGGCATGGGGAGTATCATAGGCCAGATAAAGGAAGAAAGGCTGATCCGGAGAACGTTGCCTCTGATCGGTAATCCATTTTTTGGCCGCGGCCGTAAACAGATCGGTGGTATAGGCTCCCCTGAGCTGACCGGAGATCTCCTCTTCGCCGGAATAAAGCTCCACTTTGGGCCGCTCGGCCACTTCATGGGCCGGATAGTGATTATGGCCGTCCCTGTGACGCACATAGCCGAAAAAATGATCGAATCCCCGCTTGGTCGGATACGCCTCCCACGTTTCCGGGCTGTCGCCGTCACGTCCCTGGAGCCCCCACTTGCCAATGATACCGGTGGCATAACCGGCCTGCCTTACTACCGAGGCCAGATTGTGATTGTCAGAAAGGGCCTTGTCGAACTGATTGTTTCGAATATTGGCATGCCCCTGATGCACGCCCTGAAGGAGGCTTGCCCGCGCCGGTGCACAAACCGGGGCCCCTACATAGTGCCGGCTGAGCCGCATGCCCTCCCCGGCCATAGTATCCAGGTGCGGCGTTTGGTGAGAAGGCCGTCCATCTTCCGCCCGTTGATTCTGAAAGAAAACTCCGAGATCACCATAGCCCAGATCGTCGGTGAGGATAAAGATGATATTGGGTTGACCGGCACCGGCAGCATCTTCTTCGCGATCGGTTTCACAAGCTGACAGAAAAAATGGAAGAACGGTGAGGCATACGACTAACATCACAAGTTTTTGAAGGGAAAGGGAAGTCGGCATATCCGGCCACTCCGCCCGGTTGCTGCTCATCGGCTCGGAATCCTGAACCTTCTCATCCTGCTCCGCCTTTTCAGAGGGAGCCGCATGTAAAAACGGAAGGGAAATACTTCCCATCAACAGCGTCTTGATACTTTCCTTGCGATCCATAACGAATTATCTGCATTGAATAATTGAAAAATACATTGCTTAATAATGAATAATTTTTGCAATTGGAAATTTAATTGGCTCCTCCTGCCGTTCATTATTTTTTGATCCGGTTTTTGCTAAGGGAACCATTCTATTAATCATACCGCCGATCCCGACATAACCGGTCATCAAGGCTTCAAGGGTGTACCTGCAATGCACCTGT
>JBBDNC010000135.1:3013-16816 GCA_040877875.1 Balneolaceae bacterium
GCACCTGTGTCCAGTTGTTCAACTGAACCTCCTGGATGGGATATTTAGCTGCTTCCTTCTCATTGATATCTACTCCATGCCCAGGTACTTCGTTGACATGGGCATAGCCATTTTCAATTCGTGGAGAACCCGGAAAAATCTCCCATTGCCCCTGCGGTCATTCCTGTAATTCCTAATCCTAAATTTTTAAGTGCCTTTCTTCTATTCATAGTCGTAACTCCTTTAATTATTGTTGAAATTGACTCATCGGTATACCAATTCGTTGCACGGACCGGGATTTTACTACCGATACAAAGCATTGCCATGGTTCCTATTTGTACTGTGAGTACAATACTAAATCATCGGAAATATATAAGCTAACAGGAGTGTTTGTATCAAGCCGGTAACAGATATCAGAAGTAATGCAAGTGTCCAGCTTTGCAGGGTTTGTTTTTCATTGAAACCACTTAGTTTTCCTACTACCCAGAAAGCACTGTCATTCATCCATGAGACCGCCATGGAGCCGAAACCGATGGAAATCAGGATGTATACCGGATGAAAAGCAAGTTGATCGGTGGACTCCAGCAATCCTGCCATGATCGCTGATGCGGTAATCATGGCTACTGTCCCGGAACCCTGGGCTGTTTTCAGTGCTGAGGTAATGATCCAGGCAAGTAATATAAAATTAATCTCGTACCCCATGCCCGACAGCTCCTGTATGGTATCACCGATTCCGGCATGTCTGATCATGGCTCCAAAGGCCCCGCCTGCCCCCGTTATCAGAATAATCAGCCCTGCAATTTCCAGCGGGCGTTGCATGACTTTTTCCAGTTGACGGAAATTCCAATTTTTCTGATCTGCCAATATCCACAAAGAAACTGCCGTCCCCACCAACATCGCAATATTTTTGTTGCCGATAAAACCTGCGACAGTTGTAAATGAATGATTTCCCACCTGGAGAAATTCGGTTACTGAAGCAAGTATAATTAAAAGCAGGGGTAATAAAATGGGCAGCAGTGACAGAGAAAAAGCAGGCAACTCCTGCGGTTTCCCACTTTCTGTTTGTTCTACTGTCGCCAGCTCCGGCGGATCTACCAGAAAGCGATTTTTTATTCTGACTGCGAACTGCAGGCCGGCGATAGCCGGCAGGATACCTGCACCCAGGCCTGCAATAATGACCAATCCCATATTGATTTGCAATGTTTCCGCCATAATGAGCGGTCCTGGAGTGGGGGGCACCAGTGAGTGGGTGATCACTGCGCCCACACAGATAGCAAGCACATATAACAGGTAGTTTTCGGTCATACGCCGCCCCATGGAATAGACGATCGGGATCAGCAGGAAAAATACAGTATCGAAAAAGACAGGAATAGAAAGGATAAAACTTGCCGCCAGCAAGGCATACGGGGCAAAGCTTTTGGGAAACAATTTGAGAAAACGGGATACGATGCTCTCAGCCGCTCCACTTTCTGTCAGGGCCATCCCCAGAATTGCCGCCAGTGCGATCACCCAGGCGATCTGTCCTGCCACTCCACCAAATTCGACCATGGATAATTCCACGGCTTGTATCAAATGATTGGTTATCTCACCTTCCGGCAACTTCTGACTCAGCATTCCAACTACAATGGCCGACAGCATGAGTGCCAGGAAGGCATGAAGACGTAAGATGGTAATCAGAACCACTACCAGAACAATCCCTATTCCCAAAACAATCAGCGGCCAAAATGGTAATGCAGACTCCATGTCGTCTATTCGTAGGTGGGTCTTGTCCAGTTCAAGTCCCGATTCAGTTTTACCCCGAAACCGGGTTCATCGGTGACTTCCATATAACCATTTTCCGGAACAGGTTCATTTTCAAACAGAGGAGAGAACATGGGGATGATGGCATCAGCTTTGGGAGCCATCATCAAAAATTCGGAAAAAGGCGTGGCATCGCTGGCAATCGAGAAGTGATAACTGTAGACCGAGGATCCGTGCGGGATCACCCATTTGTTATAAGCCGATGCCAGAGCTTTAATTTTCAACAGCTCCGTCAGACCCCCGCACCAGTTTACATCCGGCTGAATAATGTCCACTCCGGTATCCAGTAATTTCTTAAAGCCCCACCTGGAATACTCATGCTCGCCGGTGGAAATACGGATGTAGTGAGAGCGGTCCTTCACCAGTTGCCGGTAGCCGTCCAGGTCATCCGGAGGCAGGCTTTCCTCTATCCAGTAAAAATCGAGGGGTTCCAGCGACCGGATCAACTGAAGCGTATAGGCACTGTCCAGCGCCATCCAACAGTCAAAGGCCAGGAGAAAATTATCCCCGCAACGGCTTCGCATCTCCCGAGCCAGTTCCAGGTTTTTGGCAAGCCCTTCATTCAAATGAGAGGGGCCGTAGGGCAGCGGTATTTTACCTCCGATGAACCCCATTTCCCGGGCCAGGTCAGGCCGCGGGCCGGTGGCATACATCGGCTGGCGCTCTCTCATCTTGCCGCCGATCATGGACCAGACCGGTTCCTGGCGCAGGTGCCCAAGAAGATCCCAGACGGCACAATCCACTCCCGAGATGGCATTCAACGTGATTCCCTTTCGCCCGTAATACATGGATGCATTGTACATCTGATCAAACATGACTTCAACATTACAGGCCGGCTGATCTATGATAAACCTTTTAAAATGTTTTTCAACCATGTATGCTGCAGGGAGTCCGCCGGTCGTCACGGAAAACCCAGTGGTGCCGTCCTCGGCTTCCACTTCCACCAATAATGTGCCCAGAACATCAATTCCGAAAGATGTGCGTGTTTTTTGATATTCAGGATATTTGCTCATCGGCGTGGCGATGACCGTTTTGTTGATCCAGTGTTCCCCCTTCCTGGCGTGATAATCCGCTCCCTGTTCATCCATGTTCAAAATGAATGCCCGTACATCTTTGATCTTTTTCATAAGCATTTTCCGGATTGCTTTAGCATTACTGTTAGTCAGTCAGGCCAGCTGATGTTTAGATAAGAACGGAAAAACCTCCGCCGCGCTGCTGTTTTAATAAACAGCTCTTCCTCCTGTCAAATCGTATGTGTACCCCGTGGTGAAACTGTTTTCTTCCGATACAATAAAGGAAGCCATTGCAGCAAATTCCTCCAGAGTTCCACAGCGTTTCATCGGGATTTTATCGGTCATGTATTTCACCTGTGAATCCGGCAATTTTTCTACAATTTCAGTACGAATAACCGCGGGCGCCAGTGCATTGACAAGGATACCGGTCTCGGCGTACTCCTTGCCTTGTACCTTGGTCATGGCAATCACCGCTCCTTTGGAAGCAGAATAGGCGAGCATTCCCGCATTCCCTTCTTTGCCTGCGATGGAGGCAATATGCAGCACTCTGCCATAATTTTGTTCCAGCATATAGGGGATAACTGCTTGAAACGTGGTCAGGCATCCTTTCACATTCACCGCCAGTACATTGTCGAAATCCTCAAGATCTACTTCGTGGCTTTTAAGGTTGGTTGCACCTGTGATCCCGGCACAATTTACCAGGATATGAATTTCTGAAGTCCTGGCGGCAAAGTGATCTACCGCCGCTTTTACCGCTCCAACATTGGTTACATCCACCTGATAAGGGTGTGCATTTTCATCCGTATCCGCGACTGCCCTGTCCAGAGCCTTCTGCCGGTGATCCAGCAAGGCCACCTTCACACCTTTTGATAACAGCCGTTTGGCCAATGCATATCCCAACCCGCCGGCTCCACCGGTAATAATGGCTGTTTTGTCAGTCCACTGATTTTCCATAAATCCCGGGAAATGATTTTTCAGATTTTAGTTAAATATTACCTGAATGGAATGCAAACCGGCCGCTTACCGTCCCATTTTAGACACATTGTCCACTCGCTCAGATAACCTGCCATTCATTAACCCCAATCGTGGTTGGAGTACAGAGAGAGGATACATAAAATTTCGTTATTACAGTTTAAGTTGCAAAAAAATTTCAAACCGGGTTTTCCTAAATCGATAATTCCAATCAATCCCGGCTGCGGTCATTGATCCTCGTTAAACTGATCATGTGAATTTGACTACTTCATAAAATCATTCATCGGATTGCCCGTATTCCCGCTCGGGAAGGGCG
Organism: Balneolaceae bacterium; assembly: GCA_040877875.1. Lineage (GTDB taxonomy): Bacteria > Bacteroidota > Rhodothermia > Balneolales > Balneolaceae > JBBDNC01. The sequence continues at coordinate 7,094 of JBBDNC010000135.1, forward strand.
AATTCAGAAACGTCGCCACTGTAGAGGCTATATCCGAAATAAAAACCGGGTGCGAAGTCTGCCCCTGTGGGACATCCTTTCCGAACCAATACAAAGGAGCGTGGGTATCATATACCCAGGGCGAGCCGTGTCCGGTGCCTTGCGGGCCGCTTCCGGGATAGCCCATCGGCTCCAGCCAAAACGCAACATCCCCGGATCGATTCATATTAAACCCATTCTGCACCCATGCCCGGATCCCCTGTGTAAACTCCGAGTTGATGAGTGTTTCAGCCGTAAGTGCTCCCGCTACGCCATCGACCGACTGCAGAAAACGCGCTACATTTTTTTGAACTTCTTCATGATCCAGACCCACCCGATCCATGTGCTCCCGATCCAGGAAAATCTCAAAGTTACTGGTTCCCGATACCAAATCATATCCATAGGTCTGTTTGAGGTGTTCTCTCAAGCTATCCAGCATGGCAGACGTGTCAAAGTATTTTGCCGGCAATCCCTGATCGGCCAGATAGGCGGGAACGTGAACGGCACCGTGATCGGACGTCAAAAACAAGAGGATATTATCCTTTCCAAAGTTTTTATCCAGATACCCGAGCAGGTCTGCGATGTAGCGGTCCAGCCGGAGATACATATCCTGTGCTTCTTTCGACGCCGGGCCATACCGGTGGCCGATGGCATCCGGAGCGGAGTAAGAAATGGCAAGCATGTCTGTTGTGGGCCCGCGCCCAAGCTGCTCACCTTCGATCGCTGCCATGGCCAGTTCGGTCAGTAATTTATCCCCGAAAGGCGTTGATGACAAAAGTCCCGGATCGTACCCATATTCCTCGACGAGAGTGGGCAGGTCATGAGGAAATACCGGGGCGTCCTGTCCGTCGAACATCCGCTCATAGGGATTGTCATCGTCAATACTTTCTATATAATCCTCCATAGGAAGCAAGGTCTCCCACGGCTCACTCAGATATTCCTGGGCAAGGCTGCGATCGTTGAACTCCTGAACCCAGGAGGGAAGTTCGTTAGTATAGTAAGTACTGGTCACGAAATTGCCCGTGGCACTTTCATACCAGTAGGCATCGCCCGTATGGCCGGCAGGCAGGATCGCACCGCGGTCTTTCCGTGAAATGCCAACCACCTTTGAGCGGTTATTGGTATGCAGGCGAAGCTCATCCCCTACCGTAGAGGTAAGCATATTGGACGGGCCTTTGCTCTCATCGGAATCCGGAACCGAGCCCACTCCTTCATATCCCGGAACCTCAATCACATTGATACTGCGGTCCAGCTCCCGGACATACCAGCTGTTCCCCATTGCACCGTGTACCGATGGGGTCGTACCGGTATAGACCCCGGCATGGCCAGGTCCGGTGGCTGTGGGCATATAGTCAAAATGGGCATTTTTAAATGAAAACCCTTCATTGATAAGCCGCTTGAAACCGTCATCTCCAAATTTGTCCCAATAGCGGTAGATAAAATCCGGCCGCATCTGGTCGACCATAATCCCGACTACCAGATCGGGCGGATCATGAGAAACTTTCTCGTTCGTATTTTCGGATTGGAGGTCATAAGCGCTGACAAACAAGGCAGCCATGATAAGAAGTGAAAACGTTGAGGATAGAAATCTCATGGATGTATGGGATTTATTTGAATGGTTTGGTTGGATCGCATTTAAAATATAAAAAAAGAGGTTATCTCAAATAGTAATATTGGGAATTCGGAGTGCTCTACTCCTTCTTCCGGCCTTTATCCGAAACGCAACTTTATAAAAAACCAGTTTGCAGCAGGAAGTGAATTCTATATAGTGTTAGCAAGAAAACTCATAGTGTTTTCAAAAATCTGTTTATCGAACAAAAAATTCAGGGTCTGACAAGGTGGGAGCGGACATTTCATCACGTTCATAGAGAACGGCCGTCGAGGGAGACGCCTCAGTTGATTTTTATCCTCCCTGTCTCTAATATGTTATCTATAAAACCAAATAAAAAAAGATGATGATGATGGCCACTACAACGCTGACCCGCTTAACCACTTACGATGATTACCGGCACCTGCCGGATGACGGGAAACAGTATCAAATCATTGGGGGAGAACTGTATATGACACCGGCACCCACTACCCAACATCAACGAATCGGTCTTAGATTAAAGTTTAGATTATTTGAATTTGTGGAAAGGAACAAACTTGGAGAAGTACTTGATGCACCCGTGGATGTTGTACTTTCCATGACTGATGTCGTTCAACCCGATATTGTCTTTGTAGCCAAAGAACGCCTGAACATCATTACCAATAAAAACATTGTGGAGGCACCCGACCTTGTGGTGGAAATTCTCTCGGAACACACCGAAACCATCGACAGGAAGAAAAAGATGGAATTGTATGAACGACATGGCGTCAAAGAGTATTGGATTGTAGATCCTGATGCAAAAGTCATTGAACAGTTCGTACTGAAAAAGAAAAAGTTTAAATTTCATGCAAAGACAGAGGACCAACAAAAACTTGCTTCCCAGGTAATCGAGGGGTTGTCGTTTTCGGTGAATGAGATTTTCGGGTAAAAATGGGCGGGTCAGGAAATGAAATGGCGGTACTATTATTTCTGAATAATAAATTTCACTCAACCCGGTCTAAAAAAGAAAGTGTTATATCTTGTTTGTTAAAAAATTTTCGGCTTTCGTGGGTTATTTGGTATGTATCAATTGGAATGCTTATCCTGTTATAAATTAATCATTATGCAAACAAAAGTTGACATAGAGAATCTCACCAGGGAAGAAAAATTGCATCTCATGCACGCAATTTGGGAAAATCTTGTCAAAGATGAGAATCGGATCGAATCTCCGGAGTGGCACCAAGACGCATTGAATGACACAGAAAAACGTCTGCGTTCAGGCAAAGAACATGTGATAGATTGGCGAGATGCTAAAAAAGAGCTTAGAAAACGATTTGAATGAGAATCAAAATTCTCAGTTCGGCATTGGAGGATTTGTATAATGGAAGACTTTTCTATGAAGTGCAAGAAAGTGATCTGGGTGAATATTTCTTCAATTCGCTGACAGTCATATTCTTTACGGAAATATTATAGGATTACTACTCATTCAGAATCAATCCTCAAAAAATTCTGCGCGGTGTTCTTCAGCAATTCGAATCAGTTGATCTGCAACCTCGGGGTATTCATCGATGACATTGACTTTTTCATAGGGGTCGTTAACCATATCAAACAAAGAGAGTTCAATTTCCGCTTGTTGATACAGGCCCGGGATACCGTCCCTGCCGCCGACAGGGCTGGTTCGGTATCCATGGGGTACATGCAGTTTCCACTTCCCGTCGCCGCTCATCACGCCCTGGAATTCCGATCCGTTTGTAAAGGCATAGTAATCCTGCGGGCTTTCAACCCCGGCATTGCCGGCAATCAACTCCCAAACGTTTTTCCCGTCCAATTCATAACCGGGCAGATCCGATCCTGTTAGTTCAGCAATAGTCGGCATCAGGTCGATGGAAAAAAATGCGTCGTGAGACACCGTATTTTCTTCGATTTCCCGTGGATAGGAAATGATTAACGGGCTTCGAATACCGCCATCAAATGAGGTTCCCTTCCCCTCCCTGAAATGAGTCTGTCCGGAGTGATTGGCATAGGAGAGCCACGGCCCGTTATCCGATGTAAAGAGAAAGAGGGTTTTTTCCCTGACCCCGTTCTCCTCCAGGGCCTTCACAATCTCCCCGACCGACCAGTCGATCTCCATCATCACATCACCGTACAGTCCGGTGCCTGACTTCCCTTCAAATTTGTCGCTGACAAACAGCGGCACATGTGGCTGAGGATGCGGCACATACAGAAAAAACGGATCACCACTGTTTCTGTTAATGAAATCGACCGACTCTTCGGTGAACCATGTGGTAAAGTTTTTCTGATCATCGGCCGTCACCGAGTCGATCATCACCTCCCCGTTTTTCCAGTAGTGCATGGGCCATTGCCCCCAGTACTCCGGGTTTTCGGGATGGCCGGACCACATATCGTTGGAATACATGATACCGGCCGTTTCATCAAACCCGCGGTTATGCGGCCGTGTCTCCTCCTGGTCTCCAAGGTGCCACTTGCCGAAAAATCCGGTGGTATATCCGTTATCATTCAGCATTTCCGCCATGGTCACAAAATTGGTTTCGAGTCCCCGTGCCGTGGGTGCATGGGCACCAAAAACTCCATTTCGCTCGGGATACGTACCGCTCATCAGTGCCGCACGGGATGCCGAGCAGATCGCCTGGGGCACGTAAAAATTCATGAATCGCCGACCCTCTTCGGCCAAAGTTTGCACATTGGGAGTGGGATACCGGGTTTCGGCAAACGGCTGAAAGTCGGCAAACCCGGAATCATCCAGGAAAATGAGAACGATGTTGGGCGGTTCACTGTCTGTTTCCTGTATCGACTGATCTGAAGACAGGTTACACCCCATCATAAACGTTAAAACCACTATTGTAAAAGAGTTTGCCAGAAAAAATTTCATAGTATAAATCCTGAATTATTGCTTTTCTGATTTTTTTCGTGATACTGCAGGATGCGATGCCGACTGTCCGGCACATGAGCCTCATCATGTTCAGGAAGCCAGAACCCGACCGCAAGGTAAAACGGCTCCTCTCTTTGCATTGATCCGAATTTCCCGAGCCATTCTACTGCCCGGATTCAACTATTTTTGGCAAGTTGGGTTAAGATAATACTTGCAATTTGTCTTACACCCATTTATTTCTTAATTGTTCAACGAATTAATCCACTCTGCAATTTTCAACGCTTCTTCTCTGGGTACAATGGTCATTGGCGGCATCGGCGTGGCATAGCTTGGCCAGTTTGAAAGATCAGGATTATACATCAATTCCACCATCTCTTCTTTGGTGTATCCTCTTTTTGCAATTTCTGCAAACGGCGGGCCGACCTGCCGCTCATTCGTATTATGACAAGCAGTACAGGTGTATTGTATCAATAACGGTTCTATACTTTCGTAAGAAGGCGCCGAACTACTCTCCTCTTCGGTTGATGAAGGTGTAGGTGTTTCGTCAGATTCCGATACCAACTGTTCAGCAACGGATTCGGGCATGCTCTCATCTGTAGTTGCTGTGAAATCATCCGGTGACAACTTCTCGCCGTCCGGAATCTGATTAAGCGTATAAAACGCAGAACTATGCAACAACGGATGACCATCTTCGGCAGATCGAATACCGAACAGCGCCAGATGATGGATATAGTTTTTCCGCAGATTTTCTACGACAAACCGTATTTTCAATCCATCTTCTGAAACCCTGACACCCTTAATATTTCCCTTGGCAGGATCAACCATCGGACTTCCATACACGGGATAATATTTATAAATAAAACTCGAAATCTCATACGCACTTAAATTATTTGCCGTCTCCGGGTCAACCTGTTTGGTGAAGGTAACCTCAAAACCATCCGGCTTGGCCCGAACATGTTTCATTTCAAAGGGAACGTGATTGTTCCACACGAGTCGCTGCAGGCCTTCATCCGCATCTCCGGCGGACCCCCAGCCGCGATTGGTTTCACCAACAAAAAGCGACCCGTCATCCGCCCATGCCATCCGCAGTACGCCCGACTGAAATCCGCTCCGAAAATCGAATGCAGCACCCTGATACGTCCCGTTTACTTTCTCCAGGTCAATGCGCATGATTTTACTCTGCCCCTGATCGCCGACAAGTAACTGTCCTCCAAACGGTCCCCAGTGATCTTCGGGTATTTTTTTAATCTCTGAATTTGAGATTCCCAGGATTCCGTGTGGCAACCAGACGGCGGGTGTTTTGAGGGCAAGAAATTCATCCTGAAGCTCAAACATTGTTTTATATTCTTCCCCCTGTACATTCTCAGGTTTAATATAGTTGCCTTCTTCGTCTTTATTAATGCGTGGGTCAACGAACTCGTATAACTGATCGGCAGTCATATCCAACGGAGCGTTTGGCTGATCAGTCCACCGCAGACCTGCGGGATGCCCGGTAAAATCTCCCTTTTCAATGTGCCATATCCCCCCGGACCCGATCCAATCGCCTTGATTTTCGGCATAGAAGAGCTCGCCGTCAATCATTCCTAATCCGGCGGGGGAGCGCATCCCGGTTGCCCAGGGCTCCATTTTACCATCTTTGGTGATATTCAGAATCCAGCCTCTCCACGGTACCCGGCTTTCACCGCGCCACCACTGCTGATCGCCAAAAGCCACATTGGTTGAAACAAAAAATGAACCATCCGGAGCGATGATCGGACCATAACTATACTCATGATAGTGACCAGACAATGGCCAGGAATAAACCGTTTCTATTACATCTGCTTTCCCATCCATATTGGTATCCTCTAACCTGGTTAACTCACCGCGCTGGGTACAATAGAGAGCACCATCTTTATAGGCCAGGCCAAGAACTTCATGCAATCCTGTTGCAAATGTTCTGAAGTACGGCTGATTACTGGCAGGATTTTCAACAATAAAAATATCACCTCTCCGGGTTGCAATTCCCAAATCGCCATTCGGTAGTACTGTCAATCCACCTACCTCTAACAAATGATGCTCAGGACTTGGAACATCTAAAATCTTGAAGTAATCTTGTTCGGTCGGTGAATTCTGGGCCAAGGCAGTTCCATTGAGAAAAAACAGCCCCATCAGTGCAATCAAAAAATAACGTGAGAAATACATAAACGACTTCATAAAGATTCGGATAATATTTTAAAATAGTATAGAATAACGAATGGTTGACCGGGCCGGAACAAGAAGCTCCTCTTGCCCTTCGCTGCTTCTCATCAGAGGTTTTTCAGTATCATCCACTTCAATGTAATACGACTGGTCATCGATCAGGTAACGATTATTTTCAGTCTCCTGGATAGATGATCCTGTTGCCAGTCTCAAGTACAAATTTTCAGGAGCATTTTGAATAGTTACTGTGCGCCGGACGCCCTTCCCATCCTCTATAACACGTATTTCATCTTCAACAGAAGCCCCATACATCTGATAGTGAAACGTTGGATTGTCATAAGGGTCCAGTTGATATCCTTTTGTTACAAAATGGGTACCTGTCGTGTCGTTCGACCACGCAGCCTGTTCGTTCTCCAGTTTATGTAAAGCCAATGCCTGATTATCAAACAAGTTCAATACCGATCCGTCGGGTCGCGATGATCCATCCCCGCGGTTGTACCACATGGGGGTTGCATTTAAAAAATTTCCTCTCCAGAGCTGCATTAGATTTCCACTATTGAGATCATAGGTATAATGAACTTTATCCAAACTGCTGACCGATATCGCATGCGTAAGACGCGTTCCACCGGGTAAATCCCTGAAACTACGCAACAGCGGTTTATCTTCAGCTTTCACATAAATAGATTTCGACCTGTTAGGATTGCTTACGTATCGATCACTTAACAAGTGGTCGCGAAGGTTATCTCCCGATACCACCAAAGATAAATCTGGTTCAGCCCAGCTCGCTTGCTTTACATATTGAAGCTTAAAAGGAACTTCTCCCTCAGTCAGCGATACTGTTTGCTCATTCTCACCCTCAAGAGAAATAACTTCTTTTCCGTCGATTTTCAGAAGGCCCGAACCGCCGGGTGTATTCAGTCGGAATTGATAATCCCCTGCTTCTGTACTGTTTAGAGTACCTTTGTACTGCAGCAGGAATTGATCCGGCGGCAATCCAAGCAAATTAGTCGTCAATAATTCGGATGGACCGGAAGCAGAGGCTGAAAGGGAGTCAAGATCAGGCTCTTCTTCAAAGCCCCCCTCAAAAATGCTATACTCCAAATCTTGAACTGTGGGAGCTACACCATCATATCGATAAATTACAATATTTCGAAAAGCGATAGCTCCATGATCGCCCTGGAACCGAAGAGGGCCCTGCGCCACTTCATTGCCGCCCATAGCGCCTCTGGTAGGACCCAGCAATTCCACATCCTCATGAATGGTTACACCGTTGAGCTCAGCCCGAAGGATCCTGGCATTTTTGATCTTATTGCCATTGTCATCAAAGCGGGGAGCCTGGAAAGAAATTTTAAGGTGCTGCCAAACGCCGGGTGCCCGGCTTGCATTTTGCCGGGGTGGATATCCCTGATACCCTTTTTGGCCATCAGGACGACTGTCATCCCATCTCTCATAAATACCTCCATTGCCACCCGAAGTGGGCACCTTCACAGTCCAGCTATCTAACAATTGAACTTCATACCGACCCTGAAGATAGATGCCGGAGTTGGACCCTTTAGCCATCATATAGTCAAGCTCCAGATCAATATCGCCATATCCGGCCTTCGTAATCAGGTCTTCACCGTTGTGATCAACCGGGTCATTGACTAAAATGCCTGTTCCTTCAACAGAACTGATTTCATTTTCTGATTCAAGCGAGGCTGTTACACTTCCGGCTATTCTCCAACTCTCGGCTGGATCATCAAACGCAGACAAGTCCTGCAAGGGTAACGCTTGGTTCTGTGCGGTTAGATGCCCTAAAGGTAATCCAAATACTACAAAGATTACTGCTATCAATATAAAGTTTGAGGTATAAAGCAGACGCCTCCCACCTCCAGCTATAAAATCATTATATATCTTTTGTGATGCTGTATAAATCATACAAGTACTGATAAAAATTTACGTTATTAAAATTTAAAAAAGTATAGTTTATGCAGCTATAAAAAACGGCTATTCATGAATAAGGAACTCTATAAGGGTATCTTCCAATTGCTGAAATTCCAACTTTTATTTAAACTTTTTTGAACGACTTTTTTCCGAGAGTCCCGCTGGCCGATGCCATCTTATTGCGTGAAAGGGCCATTTGTAAGTCGATCACTGATCAACTCAAGAACTTTTTTTCAGATTGAACATTCCCGACACCGGAACCCAAAAAACTTCCTGACCAATCTCTTTGCGGCTTTGATTGCTTACAACTTTACCGAAAAGAAACCCAGCCTGAAAACCACCTTCGTTGATACCAAACAATTGATGCTTTTTTAGTATCCTGATCTCGTACTCTCACGTTAAATTAGATCTAATCGATTATAGATGCATTTTTACAAAACATTTAATAATTGAGAACACCTTGCCCCTGTGACAACTACGCTACGATAATGATCAATTTATTAATTAGAAATTTGAGAAATCATAAACTGTACCTCGGCTTCTCCTTTATCAAGAACCGTTGTAAATAAAAGATTGCCATTGCTATCTGTTCGCTGTGTCAAAGCTTGTTCCCCATCTATTTTTAATTCATAATTGGTATCAGGTGTAAGATCTATTAGCTCCCGCATCCTGCCAGTCATCCAAGCCAACCTTCGATGGTTCCATTACCTGTCGAAATGGGCCGAAATTCACACCATCACTTGAAACTGCCTGGCTCACCCCTGCAAAGCCACCCGAAGTGTATAATTTTCTGATATGGGGTTTCTGTCGTTAATGGTAAACTGAGGACGGATCCACTCGTCAGAATCCCCAATATAATGAGGACGAAAATTCCGCCAGTCGCCGGTTTCAAACCCATCTTTATTCTGAGGCAGAAATCCTGAGTTTTGAGCATGACTTATATTTAATGCTGAGAATAGTATTGAGACAATAAGGAAGCCGTACATTCCAGCCCGTACCATCGATGTAAATATTTGATCTATAAAAAGGGTTCTATTCATTTTCAATATCTTCAATTAATTGTCTTCACTGCCGGTTTACTCATCCCATGTGTCATCTTCATACTGCTCCGCCCATTCTTCCCACTTCGCCTCTAAAAAGTCCACCG
>JBBDNC010000136.1:0-3014 GCA_040877875.1 Balneolaceae bacterium
CTCTGAACGAGATGAAGCAGATCTTCCTGCGTCTTGGATTTGATGTAGCCGACGGGCCGGAAGTGGAAGATGATTTTCATAATTTTTCCGCCCTCAATTTCCCGGAGGACCATCCGGCCAGGGATATGCAGGATACGTTTTTTATTCGTAAATCGGACAATCCTCACGTGGAGGATCTCGTACTTCGAACACACACCTCGCCTGTACAGATCCGTCTGATGAAGGAGACTCAACCCCCGATTCGTGCCGTAATGCCAGGACGGGTGTACCGCAATGAGGCGGTTACAGCCAAATCCTATTTCCAGTTCAACCAGATGGAAGGACTGTATGTGGACGAAAATGTCACAATGGCTGAACTGATTGAAACCCTGGTAATGTTTGCCAGAATCATGTATGGCCAGGATGTCCGGTACCGGGTACGCCCGTCGTTCTTCCCCTTTACCGAGCCGAGTATCGAAATGGATATCTGGTGGGGATCGGAAGAAGACGGACAGTGGCTGGAAATTCTGGGAGCCGGAATGGTGGATCCCAATGTTTTTGAAGCGGTGGGGCTGGACTCTGAGAAAACGACCGGTTTTGCTTTCGGAATGGGAGTCGACCGCATTGCCATGCTCCGTTACGGCATCGATGATATTCGTATTCTCTATGAAAATGACCTCCGGTTTCTGAATCAATTCTGATTGGGTAACTGACACATGAAAATCTCTTATAACTGGTTAAAAGAATATCTTGACATCCCCCTGCCACCGGAAGAGACGGCCGAAAAACTGAGTTTCGCCGGACTCGAAGTGGAGGAGCTGGAATCATTCGGTTCCAGTTATGATGGTTTTGTAGTCGGCGAAGTCCTGGAGGTGAAGATACATCCGAATGCCGACCAGCTCTATCTCTGTCAGGTAAAACTGGATGATAAAAAGGAAGTTCAGATTGTCTGCGGAGCGGATAATGTCGCCGCCGGCCAAAAAGTTCCGGTTGCAACGGTCGGAGCCAACCTGCCCGTTCCCCTCGAAGATGGATCGACAATGACAATCCGGAAAGCCAAACTCCGCGGTGAGCCCTCGGAGGGGATGATCTGTGCCGAAGACGAACTGGGATTAAGCGATGACCATTCCGGCATCATGGTCCTGGAGAATTCGCTGAAAGCCGGTACGCCTTTGAAGGAAGCTCTCAATCTGGAAAAAGATACCCTATTCGAAATCGGGCTGACTCCCAACCGTCCCGATGCCGCCAGCCATATCGGCACGGCCAGGGATCTCGCAGCTGTCCTGGAAAAAACGATTGACCACCCCTACACGACTGATCCCGGAAAGGCCGATCCGCTGGATGACCGGATTACCATCGACATCCGGGATCCGGAAAAGTGCCACCGTTATACCGCCATGATGGTGGAGAACATTACCGTCGGGGAATCGCCCGCCTGGTTGAAAAACCGCCTGAGAGCGATTGGGCTCCGGCCGATCAATAACGTTGTTGACGCAACCAACTATGTGCTACATGAAGTCGGCCAACCTCTTCACGCATTTGACTATCAGAAACTGGCCGGGCAAAAAATTATCGTACAAAGCTACAGCGGGGAAAAATCCTTTACAACCCTTGACGGAGTTGAACGCAAGATACCGGCCGATACGCTGTTTATTTGTGACGCTGAAAAACCGATTGCCATAGCCGGAGTGATGGGCGGAGCCGATACGGAGGTCACAGACAAAACCGACACGATTTTGCTGGAAAGCGCATGTTTTCATCCTTCCTCCATACGCAGGGCTTCCAAATCACTTGCTCTCCAGACGGACTCTTCTTACCGGTTTGAACGGGGAGTGGACCCGAACCTGCCCAAACGGGCTGCCTGGCGGGCTGCCCACCTGATCGCTGAATTAACCGGCGGTTCAGTCGTAGACGGATGTACCGACGCTCATCCGGTAAAAACCCGGCCCATTACGGCCAACCTTAGGATCAGCCGGTTGAACCGGCTGCTCGGCACAGATATCAAGCCAAATACCGCTTCCCGTATTCTCGACCGGCTTGAAATTAAAAATGAAGAAAACTCTGAAGGGATACTCTCCTGTACGATTCCGACCTTCCGGCCCGATCTTACACGGGAAGTGGACCTGATCGAAGAAGTGGGACGGATCTATGACTACAACCGTATACCACGGCCCGAATCTGCACCTTTTCTCACTCCCTCCCCCCTTACCGGGTGGGAAATCTTCCATAACCAGGTGCAAACCGTTGCAGCCCGGCTGCGATACAAGGAGATCAGTACCAACTCATTACTGTCCAAAAATGAAGCAGATTTATTCAGTAATGAAGAGGAACAGATCCATACACTCAACCCGGTTTCCCAGGAAGCTACTACTCTTCGAACCACCCTGCTGGGAGGATTTCTTAAATCCCTCCAGTACAATTTAAATCGAAATGCCAAAACCCTTCGGTTTTTTGAAGTCGGCAATGTTTATCGCAACAGCAAAGAGGGAACCTGGATCGACGGTATCGAAGAACACAGCCGCCTGTTGATGGGAGTCTGTGGTTTTCGAAAAATTGAAAACTGGCAGTCAGGGGACGAGCCATTTACGATTTTCGATCTCAAATCTGACCTGGAAGCATTTTTTGCCCAAATCGGGGTTACCGACCTGCTTGAAAGAACTTCGGACGACCCGGAAAAACTGGTATACAAGATTCATGAGACCCCGGTTGCCAATCTGAAACAGGTTCCGGCTGAATTGGCAAATCCTTATGAAATCGATCTTCCGGCATTTACGGCTGAAATTGACCTGACACTCCTGTATAACCTGGATGTGATCTCAACGGAAAAAACTTTCAAACCGGTTTCTAAATATCCTCCGTTTGCGTTCGATGCCTCTTTTATCGTCGATGAGAAAAGGACAGCCGGTGAATTGTCTGACATCATTCAACAAACCACAGGGGAAATTCTCGATAGTGTGGATGTTTTTGATGTCTATACCGGAGAAAATCTTGGAAAAGGGAAAAAAAGTATTGCATTTCGACTTACTTTTTTAGAT
>JBBDNC010000137.1:0-16667 GCA_040877875.1 Balneolaceae bacterium
CCCCGCAGAACGTCATTTTCCTGCTTACGGCCAACAGCACCGATTCCCTGCTGCCCACGATCCTATCCCGGTGCCAGCACATCCGGCTCAATCCGCTCTCACAGGAGGAGATAGCAGACGGACTGGTTAAATATGACGGGTTCAACCCGGACGATGCCGGCTTCCTGGCCCGAATTTCCGGCGGAAATTACTCTCTTACCCGTTTTTATGATCTTGAGGAACTGCAATCGACCCGGAAGGAGGTCGTCTCATTCCTCCGTCTGGCTTACTCGCAGGACGTCCCTGCCCTGCTTAAAATCATCCAGGACTGGCAAAGCAAGCTGAATACCGAAAGTCAGATCGGGTTGTGCAATACACTTGAAATGTTTCTGCGGGATCTTTTGGTCTATCGGGAAACCGCCGATGACAAGCTCATCTCCAACATCGATCAAAAAGAGGTGATCATAAGCTTTTGTGAATCTCTAACCGAAGCGCGTCTGACGGAGATGATCGAGCATCTTCAGGGGCTGAAGGGGCTGCTCTATCAAAACATCCAGTTTAAGCTTATCTTTACCGTCCTGGCAATTCGATACAGTTTTCTGATGAGAGGAAAAGATCCGGTGATTCCGACGGACGAAAACTGGCAGCATTTGCCTGCACTCGAACTCAACAAATGAAAAATTCCGTTCAAATACCCTTTACAAAACTCCAGGCGACGGGGAATGATTTTGTTGTCATTGACAACCGGTCCGGAATCCTGGACAACCTGGACCTTTCCGCTTTGGCTCCCAAAATTTGTGACCGAAAGTTCGGCGTCGGTGCTGACGGACTCATCACCGTTCAGAAAAACGACTCCGGCGAATGGGTGATGAATTACAAAAACCCCGACGGAAGCGATGCGGGAATGTGCGGTAACGGGGCACGCTGTTATGTGCGATTTGTCCAAATGCTCCACAACGGGAACGGTGTGGAGGCGGGCAGCTCTTTAAAATTCAGGGTGCATGAAAACCTGTATGAAGCCGAAATCAATGGAAACCGTATACGCATTCGATTTCCCCTTGAAACGGAAGCCGTCCCCATTTCAATCGATGGAGAAAGCCTGCTGCAGGTGTACAGCAACACGGAACATATCGTTTGTCCTGTCGATGAGGAGATGCTCGAACGGGATGAACCCCTGACCGAAAAAGGACGAGCTCTGAGGAATCACGAATTCTTTGCTCCGAAAGGAACCAATGTAAACTTTTTGTCCGGCTCGGGGAAAGACCGACTCCGGTTGCAGACGTATGAACGCGGGGTTGAATCGCTCACCCTCGCATGCGGTACGGGAGCCATTGCCTCCGCTCTGGCCTGGCACCATTTACAGGAGCAGAAAGGTGGCCGGTTTGAATACCAGGTTCAGACCCGGGGAGGTACGATTACGATTCTATTTTCCTATGAAGAAACGACCCAAACCTACACGAATATCTATATTGAAGGCCCGGCAGAAATTGTATTTGAAGGAATCTATTATCTATAAAATAACGGTTGTCCCCCTCTTTTTACTGATCTTTGCGGCTGCATGTGTGTCAACGTCCGATCCCCGAACATCGGAACCTGCGGCCGTGTCCCGTCCCGCGGCCGAACAATTGTTTACGGTCCCGGGCGAACAGGTTTCCCATCCTGACGTTTATTCGCTTCAGCTTTACCGGCAGGGCACTGTTAACTCTGCCCCGATCCTTCGCCTGGACTCTTCGGAAAAACTGGTCCTTCGTTTTGACATGCTGGAGTCCCGAAACAGGCAATTTCGTGTTACGGTTACCCACCACGACCCGGACTGGAGCCGGTCGACGCTGCCTCCCGAGTTTTATCTTGACCGATTCAGTACTGTCTATTTCGGAGGCGGCAACAGAAGCCGGGCCCAGCGTCCCGGTTACTGGGCCTATGAGTATTCCTTCCCGAACCGCGATCTTTCTTTCAAAGTCAGCGGTAATTACTTGCTCCGGGTCGAAGATTTCGAATCCGGGAATCTGCTGTTTTCTCTTCCCTTTTTTATCCGGGAAAATGAAGGGGAACTTGCTTCCTCGACCGAAGTCATTTTCACTCCCCGGCAGGATTTGCGCATTCGTCATCAAACGATCAGCCGGTTTACCTACCCGGATTTTATTGAAATGCCCGGCTTTGACCTGACTTTTTATTTTGCCCAAAATCAGTTCTGGGGGCGAGCCAAAAAAGCGGATGTTTTCGACACCGTAACCCCCGGCCGGGTCCATTATGAAATGAGCCGGGAAAATGCCTTTACGGGGGATTATGAATTTCTGTTCCTGAACCTCTCCGAACTGGCGGTCGAAGGACCCCGAATTCTGGATTATCAACCCGATACGGTTCCACCCCGGATCCTGCTGAATGTGGACGTTCCCGGGCTGGCTTCCGCCGGGAGCCGCAATTACCCCCGGCCCCGGACAGATGCAAATGCCCGATACGCCGATGTACGGTTCAGCCTGAATCCACCGGAATCCCTCTCAACCGTAGACGGCGAACTCTATCTTACAGGGGACTTTAACAACTGGACGCTTCGCTCTTCCAACCGGCTTCGATATGATGAATCCACCGGAACCTGGACGACGAACACCTTTATCAAACAGGGAACCTATTCATATAAATATGTATTCCTGCAAAACGGGAGGGTCCTGGATTTGATTCTTGACGACACCTTTACGAGAAGCCGCCAGGAATATACGACGTTTGTATACTACCGGGACCCCGCCCGGTTCTACTACCGCCTCCTGCAGACGAACACATTTTACGAAAACGGAAATTAAATAGAATCCGCCACCCGGCAGATAACACACTGTTCACTGTATATTGCTTACTGATAACTGCTAACTGACACACTGATCACTGTTTACTGACACACTGAAAAAACCATGTTACGAATCTTAAAATTTACCGCTGCTTTTCTCGGGGTGGCCGTCGCCATTTTCCTGTTGGTTTACCTGTTGAACCGGAGTTCCTTTCATACTCTGTTTGAAAACCGTGAAGATTTGACCGAGGGGAGTGAATGGGTTGAAAAAACCTATTCACTTGCAGGATTGGCCGATTACATCCACCTGCACCCGGACAGGGTCTCCATTGCCAGCAGGGTCGTCAATCATCCCGACTCTACGCTGATGTTCGAGGCAGACACTCCAAGGGCCATGGGGACCCTCTCGAATTTCCTGCTGTTGATCGCCTATGAAGATGCATTTCAGCGGGGTGAAATGGATCCGTCCGGCCGAATCTCGTGGGAGGATATTTCGCGACATCAACTGCCCGGACTCGATCATTCCGTGCACGATGAATCCCGACAATTTGCCCTCAGAAACGAAATGATGAACGGGGACAACCAGGACCTGATTTCACTCGAAGACGCCTTGCAGCTCCTGGTCCGTTTCAACGGACTTGCACTCTCCGATTATCTTCTGAAGGCCCTCCATTCGGCCAACTTGCGGATGGACGATTTGATCGGCCGGCTCAACCTCGATCGGACGGAAGCCCCCCTGCCCTTTTCCGGCCTTTACACCCTCCTTGCTCCTTCCATACAGGGTGTGCGGGCAGACTCCCTACGCGAGAAATGGCAGCAGGCATCCCGTGAGGAATTTGAACAGGCCGTCTGGAATCATAGCAGCCTGTTTATCGACGGACCTCAACGGGAGAACTGGCTCCAGGCGATGCAACAGGACCGGTTGGGCCTCACCTTCAGGGAGGAACGGGATATGCTCTCCCTGTTTCCGAAAACCACCGCGAGGGAGATGACTCAATTGCTGCTTCAGTTGTATGATGACAGGCTGATTTCAGAGAGTGTCAGCCGTTCTGTAAAAAATTATATGCGAAAGCCTATGGAGGGACAGACGGCTATCACCCGGAATTTTTCAGACTATGGCGCCTTCTTCGACAACCGGATCGGTTTGTTGAACGGCCTTGATTTTGGAACTTCAACATATACGGGAGATACCACCGTCCAGGCCGTATTTTTTGACAAACTGCACATCGCGGTCTGGTTTCATATGTCCAGCAATCACATGCACCAGGATTTTCAACAGCGGTTGATCTGGGACCCCGCCCTCATAAAATCCATGAAAAATTAAACGGGCGGCCAGGCAGCTATCGACCGGTTCAGTTGATAGTCAGGATTTCCTGACACCCTGTCAACATCACACTTCAATACATCCTGAAAACCGGCCCGTAAACCCGGAATATCATGGGACGGCTGTCTATTCGGATCCAATCAGGGACTTCTCATTTTACTTTACAAGCACCATTTTTTCGGTCATGACTTCCCCTTCTGCGATGACCCGGTAAAAATAAACCCCGGATGCCAGCTCATGGCTGTGAAAGGGAATCTCAAAATATCCGGTTTCCATCTCCTGATCCAACAACGTTCTCACCGGTGCGCCCAGGGAGTTAAAAATGGTCACATTCACCTGCATGGGGCGTGGAACGGTCAGGGGGATCGTCGTTTGACGATGAAAGGGGTTCGGATAGTTATCGCCCAGTTTTAACCGTCCGTCATCCTGCAGAAACTCAACATTGATCTCACCGATCGGGATGCCTGCCGCAGTAACGTGGTAGGTCACCTTTCCGGCCGTTGTACTGGTTACGCTAAAAAGCGCAACCCCTTCCCCGTCCGTTACCGGCTGAATCGATTCTATTTCGGAATTTCCGCCGGTTGGAGTCAGTTCCACCTGCAAACCCTCAAGAAGAATTCCTTCCTCACTTCGCACGATGACTTTAAGTTCATTGCTTTGATTCCCATTGGCCAGTACACGCAACTGTTCAGAGTTAATTTCAGAAAGCTCACTGTCGATCACCAGGGTTGACGCCTCAATGGTATTCGAATACTCGCTCAGCCGGGGCCCTGCCTCTGACCGAACCCGGTAATAATAGGTATTCCCCATTTCCAAATCCTCAACGGTATAATGCAGGGCTGACCCTGCATTTACATTGTCTGTATGCTGAACCATTTGTTCAAAGCCGGGATCTCTGGCAACGTCCAACCGGTAGCGTTGTGCCCCGGCTGCCTCCTCCCAGTTGGCCGTAAAGCGAAATACACTTCTCCTGGTTGGTTCGGTTGCTACAGGTGTATCGGGAAACGTGGTTGTGGAAATGATTTCGGAGTCAGCACTTTCCAATCCATCCGCCCGTGCCCGAACCCTGTAAAAATATTTTGTCCCCGGTTCAACTTCATCCACCACGTATGATGTCTGCAGGCCGACCTCCCGGCTTTGATACCCCGGTACCGGATTTGAAAACAAACTGTCTGTCGCCACATCCAGCAGATACAAATCCGTCCCTTCCACGCTTTCCCAGTTTGCAGTAAACTGCCGGTTCCCCACTTCGGATGCAGCGAATGCCACAGGGGCGATCGGCACAAAATTTACTACTGCCGTCTGATCCAGTTCCACACCCTCTGCAATGACCGTAAATTTCACAACAGAAGGAAGGGTACTCGACACCCTGAAAAAAGCTTCTGCATTCGAATCGGTAATATCCTGAACGGCTTCAATCGTTGCAGTGCTGCCGTTTTGCTTTAATTCAACAAAAGCGCCCGGCAGATTATCTCCATCCTCATCTTTTGTTTTAATCGTGATCGTGCTTTTTTCCTCTCCGTCCGCCTGAACCTTTTCAGGGTGTACCGCCACCGTACTTAACGACGGATCGACGGTTACAAAATTTATGATGACCGACCCGGATAGTGTGACTCCCATTCCTCTTGCAGAATATTCAACGCTTTCACTGACATTATTGGCTACCCGGAATTCCGCCCGGCCCTCAGAATCCGTAACATTCTGCACGTTCGTG
Source organism: Balneolaceae bacterium (assembly GCA_040877875.1). Lineage (GTDB taxonomy): Bacteria > Bacteroidota > Rhodothermia > Balneolales > Balneolaceae > JBBDNC01. The sequence continues at coordinate 5,797 of JBBDNC010000137.1, forward strand.
ACGGTTGAGCTGCCATTTTCCGGAATCAGGGAAAATTCAACTCCCTGCAGTTCATCTCCCTCTTCATCCCGGGCAACAACGGTGATGAGAGCCGTTGCAGAACCGTTTGAAATCACCTTTTCACGGTTCGAAGCGATGCTTGATTCATCCGGATCCACCGAGACGAACCGGACGGTAACACTTTGATGAATCTCCTCATTTGAAGCCCTGGCTGTGTAGGTGACTGTTTCTTCCACTGAATTCCGTACATCAAATTTTGCCTCTCCGTTTGAATCGGTTGTGCTGTTTTGGGCATCTATGGTAGAAGTTGAACTGTTTGACTCTAACTGCACCTTTACCCCCTGTAGCCTCTCCCCATCCTCATTTCGAATCACTACGGTAATCCTGCTTGTAGCCGAATGATCTGCGATCACTTTCTCCCTGCTGGCCGCAAGAGTGGATTCATCCGGATCTGCAGTGAGGATATCGTATTGAAATACACGATTATCCTCGGCGGATGTGACATAAAAAGTCCTGAAATCAGGTTTGAACGTGATGTCCCTCGGGTCTGTAGTTTGTGAACCAACGCTGTATGAGCCGATAAACCCGGCAGACCCCAGATCGTAAGAGGATGAAAGATGATATTCGAGGACTTCCTTCCTCCCCGTGTCCATCAGATACATTCTTGACCCGTCCGAATTTAATTCGATTCCCCTTACTTCTTCCTGCTGATTCGAAATGTCAAGAACATCATCAAGAGAAGCCGTTTCGATGTCCCACGGATCAGACAAGGTATACTGAAACACTCCTTCATGCATTCTGTCATCCACATATAAAACACTCCCGTCCGGTTTAAAGTCAATACTATGCCCCCTCATCACCTTATCACTGAGGTCTTTATACCCGGTCTGGGTTGCCGTTGAGATATTCCACGGCGTAGACAAAGTATACTCCCAAATTTCCCTTCTGTTAAAGACCCACATTTTTTCACCGTCATCCTTGCGAATATAGAGCCCGTGAGGGACGGCTTCAGCATAAACCCCGGATCCCATTTCGCCCGAAATATCCAGCTCTCTGGCAAGACTCGCAGATTCGATATTCCACGAAGACGACAGATGATATTCCTCGATTGTAAGAGATTGCCGGCCGACGATATAAAACCGGTTTCCATTCGGTTGAAAATCCGTATCCCTTGAGTTCTCGGTTGAAAAGGACTCACTCTTGTTCGTGTAGGTTGCATTGATGATGAGCGGGTCTTCGCCATCCGTCTGAAGAAGCGTAAACCCGGAGGCCTCCTGAATAAATCCCTCCCGGATCAGGGATTCCCGGATTTCCTGAAATTCCTGTAATTCCGTCTCCGTAAGATCCTGGCCAATCAGATAACCGGGCAGCAGAAGAAAAAAGAAGAGGGGTATCAGAAGTTTTTCAAAACGAAAAGCGTTCATATAAGCGTATCTCAAGTAGTCCCTGTAAAATGATCATCCTGATAACAAACCGGGGTCAACAATTTACTGCCGTTAATTCCATTAACGGTGCAGAAGTTACAAAACTTTATCTTTATCTTTCATGTCACAATGCTGTTAAAAGGTTCAAAATACCATTTCATATTTCTCGTCTGGCTCCTTCCCCTCTACTTTATTGGGATGAGCGTCTATCAACTCATGGTGTACCGGGGCATCAGTGAAACATACACCTCCGGGGAGAGCTATATGGCCGAGGTGGTCGATTTCAATATCAAACAGATTGCGGCCCAGACGAACGGATATGTAATTCTTCGATTTACAACCTCCGATGAGACGGTCATTGAAGAACAGCTTGCAATGCCGGTACAGATGGCACAGGTGATCACAGACACTGAATTGATTCCTGTTCGCTATCAACCGGAGTCGTTCCAGGAGATCGTGATTCTTCCGGCATTCACTCTGCAGCAAAATATCATTCTGTTCAATCTTGGCATTTCGGCTTTCGGCTTCCTGGCCACCCTGGCTGTCAGCGTTTGGGCAAGCCGTTATGCCAGAAGAAAAATCCGGGGCGGCGACGAACAATTGATTTTCGAACGGATCGACGAGTGAACAGTGGATCAGTGCAACAGTGGATCAGTGCAACAGTGGATCAGTGCAACAGTGTGTCAGTGCAACAGTGGGTCAGTGTATCAGTTTGTCAGTGCTACTGTGGGTCAGTTAACACCGTCTGCCGGCTGACGAACACACCCCGGGACTTGTTCCACGAACACACCCCGGGTTCTCTCCGCTGGCGGAGAGAACCGTCCCCTCTCGAGAGGGGAAAGATGGAAGCCTGATCAACGCCTGGTTAATTCCCCTCTCGTGAGGGGGCAGATGGAGGCCTGATCAACGGCTGGTTAATTCCCCTCTTGAGAGGGGACGACCTTCCGCTTGCGGAAGGTCAGGGGTGTGTTCGTGATTCCTATTCGAAAACAGTATTCTAATTAGAAAAACATGACTTTTAAGTAACCCATGACATTATATCTGATCCCCGTACCCCTGGGAAAGCGAAGGGAAAACCTGGTTCTTCCGGAGCATACCCTTGAAACTGTAAGAAACCTGAATGCTTTTATCGTTGAAAATATCCGCCATGCACAGAGTTTCCTGCAGTGGGTGAATCATCCGGTGCCCCCGTATAATATTGAATTCAGGGTACTGAATAAGAAAACCCCTGAAGAAGAAGTCTACGGTTTTCTGAAATTATTGGAAAAGGGAGATGTGGGGTTATTTTCCGAAGCCGGGGCTCCCGGTGTGGCCGATCCCGGTGCTTTGTTGGTTAAAATGGCCCACAATGCGGGACATCGGGTCGTTCCACTTACCGGCCCTTCTTCCATTCTCCTGGCCCTGATGGCCTCCGGCATGAACGGCCAGCAATTTGCGTTTCACGGTTATCTGCCGGTGGATGAGTCAAAACGAAAAAACCGGATCACCGAACTGGAACAGGAATCCACCCGCCTGAATCAAACACAGATTTTCATGGAAACCCCGCATCGAAATGACCCGCTGCTCGAATCACTGATCGGTACCTGCCAATCGGATACACAAATCTGCATTGCATGTAATCTGACCCTGCCCGACGAGCAAATCATCAGTAGCCCGGTGTACAGGTGGAAACAACGTAAAATCCCTTCTTTCAAGGGAAAACCCGCGATCTTTCTAATGCTCTCCCATTCATAGGTGTCTGTCGGACTCTGTAAATTGTATCGAATAAGTGACGGCCTTGCAGCAGGGTTAACGAAGTCCGGCAGACCCCAGGTTTTTGCCGTTTATGATCCGTTAACCGCTTCGGGCGTGTTCCGGCGGCTCCACGATTCCCGCACAGAATCGTACATCCGGAGGATAAACCGGGTTGAAATCCTCTTCTGATCATGAATCTTTCCATTTTAAAATATGAAAAACAGATCATTCACCGGGTTGTATTTTGATCAAATTTTACGTTAATTATTCGTTATAAATATCCTTTTGCAAGACGGTAAATATATCAGGAGGCTTTGAAAAACCAGGGGTTTTGTTCAAGACCAAAACCTGAGTGAATTTGAAACCGTAGCTTATTAGCTATAAGTGAGGATTTCAAATTCACGAAAATGCCGAGATTGGGCAAAACAACGCTCATTTTTTGAACGCGTAGCGATTTTTCAAATCCTTCTACTAAAGAGAAAGCTTTACAAAACCGGCCTTTATGGAGTCTGGATATAGCCTGCAGTCAAGTAGATCAGGCTATGCATCCGGTTCTATGATCTGCCGGGGGAACCCTGCGTGTCCGCCGGCCAGCAGATAGCGGATGTAAAGCCTTCCGACATTTTGGAATGATATGACAGAGTATTTGACCCAACCCCGGTCTCGTTATGGTTTTCACAGTTTTATCCTGTTGATAGTCATATTTCTGTCTTCTGCTGCTCTCCTGCGGGCTCAAACAAATTTTGAACGGATTTCAACTGCCGAGCGCAGTGACGGCGAAGGATTTGTGGTCCGGCATCATCTTTCTCAGCCGGTCGATTCTTTTCGGGTTATTCAGCCGGAATCCGGCCTGGTTCAGTTGATGATCTACTCAGAAGAAATTGATACAACGGATATCCGTGTTGCCGAAGCGTCCGACGTATTTCACGGATTCCAACTCTATAAACTTCCCTCTGGATATGGCATTGACATTGAGCTTGGAGAGGGACACTTTTTTTACGCTGACGCCTATCACGACCGGAATTCAAGCGACTTGTTACTGGGTCTGACGAAAACAAGCAAGGATGAGGTCGCTCTCCTCACTGAAAACATTTCACCCATTCCTTGGCACCGGTTTGCAAATCAGAATCAGACGGGTGAAGAAAATTTAACGATTTCCAGCAGCGGACGTCAGGACGAATCCTACATGAGGATCCACGACAATCTCACCTTTGACACCGTAGTCATAGATGCCGGCCATGGGGGAAAAGATCCGGGTTCAATCGGGTACAACGGACTGAGGGAAAAGGATGTCACCCTTGCCGTTGCCCTGAAGGTAGGAGAATATATCGAAAAGAATTTGCCTGAAGTCGATGTTATCTATACCCGGGATGACGACCGTTTCCTGGAGCTTGAAGAGCGCGGTAGTGTTGCCAACCGTTCCAGGGGAGATCTGTTCGTCTCCATCCATGCAAATGCTTTTTCAAACCGGAATGCACGCGGAAGTGAAGTCTATTTTATGGGGCTTGCAAGATCGGAATCCGCTTTGGAGGTCATGAAACGGGAAAACAGTGTCGTACATCTTGAATCGGATAACGGAGTGGAAGAGCTGACCGAGGAAGATCTGCTGATCTATGAACTTGCCAATGCCGGCAACCTCACCATCAGCGAACAGATCGCTGAAAAAATGGAATACCAGTTCCGTGAACGTGCCCAGCGCCGCTCCCGGGGGGTCAAGCAAGCCCAGTTTGTGGTCCTTTACCACGCCTCCATGCCTGCCCTGCTGGTTGAAATGGGATTTCTCACTAATCCGAATGAAGCCCAATTCCTGTCCAGCGAATATGGGCAGGCAATCATCGCTTCGGCAATCTTCAGGGCCATCCGCGACTACAAAGTTGAGTACGAACGAAGCCACAACAGCCTGACAAGATCGGAAGAGGTGAAAAGGGAGGAGTGAGAAGGAGAAGGCAAAAGTGAGAATCCGCCGGCCACTCGCCCGACCGATTACGGAGTTTTTCTTTTTATAAGTATAGAACCGGTGGATAGATCATTTCTTAGCAATCATTCCGTTAAGGTTCCTGTCGAGAGATATCTTTGAATTTATCGAAATCAGTATCAAAGCTCACGATCGTATCAATGCTTTCTTGTCGCATAAGCAAATAATGCAATGCATCAATAAAATCCACTCCTTTTGACTGTTCGATCCGGAAAACTTCAAACCAGTCAAAGGTTTTCGATGGGTTAACAGTTTCTGAAAAATCAAGAAAGGGAGTTACCCTTGTCTCAATATCAGCCGGAGACAATTTATAAAAACTCCGAAGCGTAAATACCGTCTCCATAATTACGGAGTCTGCTATGATCAACTTCTGTGTACGGCGCTCTGTCGTCTCACTAATAAATTGATAGGCACGGTCAGCTTGTTCCTTTGGCTCTCCGGTGATATATCGTAAAAGTATATTCGTATCTATAAATAACCGCTTCATGTACCTTCCTTAGCAGCCTGTTCTCCGATAGCTTTTTGTGTCTCTTCTCGTATTGTATGAATGTCTGTTTCCTTCCCTTTAGCAGACACAGAATTATATACTGCTAACAGATCCTCTCGGCGAACTGGCCGCAAGATCACTCGATCGCCCTTTGTCTCAAAACGAACTTTATCTTGAGCCTGCAGTTTAAACCGTTTCCGGATTTCAGCCGGAATCGTAATCTGTCCTTTTGAGGTCACTGTGGCTTCTTTTTTCATTTGTTTAACTCTCTGATTGTAATACATAGTTAAATTTCCTTACAAAAATAAAATAACTTACTTTTCCTCAAAATCAAAGCGCCTAATCTCTGCTGTCTTCTGTCATTCGGAATACTACTCTTTTAGGTACTTCCCTTTCCTCTTTCTGGACTTTTGATTTTTCCTGTATCCTCTTAATGACCTTTTTTTGGACAGTAGTCTGAAACTCTCTTGTAAGCATCCAGTTTTCAGTGATAGCCGAACACACCCCGGACCTTCCGCAAGCGGAAGGTCGTCCCCTCTCGAGAGGGGAGCGTGCAGTCCCGACAGCGTCAGCCGTCGGGGCAAACGCGGGGTGTGCTCGTGGAACAAGTCCCGGGATGTGTTCACGGATATCACGCCAAAACTGATTCCCTGACCCACTTCCGTCGACGGATGTTCACTGTTCACTGCCAATTATATTCACCATCCCCTCAAAAATGAGATAGGGCCGGACTTTAAGGTCCATCCGCCCCTCCCTGTCAGCCAGCTTTTGAATCAGCTCTGTCCCCCCGCCTGTTACAAAAAGGTCAAACTTTCCGAACCGTGTTTCAAATTTGCCTAAAAAATTCTGAAGGGCACCCCAAAAAGCTCCGGTAGTCCCCCAGCGAAGACTGTCAAGAGTTGTCGTGCCGGGCCACTCGTCCGGGAGATGGTAATCCGGTTTCGGCAAGGAGGGAATATTTCGGGACAAGGCCTCGATCATTAAATCCACTCCAGGCATAATGACCCCTCCCCTGTATACCCCGTCTTCCGTCATAAAATCAACCGTACAGGCGGATCCCGAGTCAATCACCACGACCGGACGGGAAGTCTGGCCGGCCGCTCCGTAACAAGTTAGAAAACGATCCATTCCAAAAGTCTTCGGCGTCTGATAAAGAAGCTTATCCCGGGGGATGTCCTCCGTTCGGAGGATCCGTAAGCGTTCGGCAGGAAAACGCTCCGTTAGTTGGCTGCAGATTCGGGGAACCACACTGCATACAATAAACCGGTCTACTTCCCGGTTTTGAAGCCATGAGTAAAATTCTTTTTCATCTCCGATCCGACCCCGGTACACCCGCTGCCAGTTCAGGCCTTTCTGCCGGGCTGCCTTGATAAAACTGTTTCCGATATCGATATAAAGTTCGTTCATATAAAATTTAAAAATAATGGATCTCCTGGCCGGAAGTCTGTCGAACGCAAAGAACGATGACAAGGAATGTCATGGAGATTTTTTACATTGTCAATAAAACCTATGGAGGGCTTTGAAAAATCACTGCGTGGGAATCGCTGTCGCTCGGAGCGCTTCGCGTTCAAAAAATGAGCAGGGGTTTTGTTCAATGTCAAAACCTGTCCGCCAGCCGGCGGACCGGAACCGCAGTTTATTAGGTATAAATGAGGATTTCGAATTCGCGAAAATGCTGAGATTGGGCAAAACAACAGTTTTGCAAAGCCCTCCTATGAGCCGGCAAAACCCCACAAGTGTATGATATAACAAGGCACTCTATTTTGTAAATTTAATTTCAATCGAAACAAGACTCATCCAGACCATGCAACTATTTGACAAGATCGCCATTGTAACCGGAGCCAGCAGCGGCATCGGGAAAGAATTCAGCCGGGCTTTGATTGATAAAGGAGCTATTGTTTACGGGCTTGCCAGAAGGAGTGAAAAGCTGTCAGCCGTTCAAAATGAGCTTGGAGAATCCTTCCGTCCGGTTCAGATGGATGTGACCGATCACGACAGGCTCGAGCAGTGGACTTCCGATACATTTTCAGCCAATACTCACCGCCCGGATATCCTGATTAACAATGCGGGGCTGGCAAAATTCGGTGAGGTCGACCGGATGTCACTCGAAGACTGGCATTCCATGATCGATACGAATCTGAACGGCATCTTTTATTTGACCCGGTTGATTGTTCCCCTGATGAAACAGCATCCGGATGTATGTCATATTATCAACATTTCCTCTATTGCCGGACTCCTCGGCAATCCGGAAATCTCAGGCTATAACGCAAGCAAGTTTGCCGTAAGGGGATTCAGTGAAGCACTTTTTAAAGAATTACGGTATGACGGCATCAAGGTAAGCTGCATGTTTCCCGGATCGATTGCGACCGATTTTTTTAAAACCGCGATGGATGGAGACACCCATCCCAATATGATGATGCCGGAGGATGTGGCTGCAACCCTCATCCACCTGCTGGAGACCCCCGACAACCATCTGATCAATGAAGTCACCATGCGGCCGTTAAATCCCAAACCTCCCGAAAACGAGGCATGAGTCGAATACAACGGATATCTCCGGAATCTTCATCTCCAAAACCGGCGGATTATACTTTATGTTGATTATTGATTTGAATAACATATTTCATCTTTACTCCGCCAGACAGCCGGTCCATCGGCGAAACCGACGAAAGTCCGCTGATTGTAAATCCGGGCCAGAAATCAGGGGGATATCTGACAACTTTCATTTTCGATCGATGACAGGTTCGTGTTCTTCCACAAGTGCCATGACTTCTTTCCTGTGGTCCCTGCTTCATTCAACCTTTTACGCCCAGCGTACTATACTCTGTGTTCTAATTACTTCGGCACTCCTATTTACCGGCTGCCGGACATCGGATAAACCGGAAGATGTGATGGCGGAATCCGAATATACCGAACTGCTTATGGAGGTGTTTATCACCCAGAACCTGATTCAACTCAAGGAATTGACGGAAAAAAGAGACAGCGTGATGACCGGCCTGTTCGACCGCTATGGGGTAACCGAAGATCAATTTAAACGCAGCCATGAATACTATCAGACTCAGGCTAATGATCAAAAAGAGAGAATCGACCGGATTCGCGACAGGCTCAGGGAAGAACGTGGAAAAATAGATAAAGTGAGGCAGGAGAAAAACAATACCGGGCGGGACCTCAGGACTCAGCCCGAACCCAGTAATAGGCGTCCGTAGCCTGGTCACTTTTCCGGATATGGTTTTCCCGGATCAGAAATTGAAGATTTTGCTTAACCCGGCTCCTCGGCAAATCTGTCAGAGATATGAGTTCTTTTACGGTTCTGGGCTTTTGAAGAAGTTCCCTGAACTGCTTCAACTGATCACTGTCAAGCGGCTGTTTCCTCTTGTCCACCAGACAATTATCACAATGTCCACACGGACGGGCATCCGTCTCCCCGAAATACTGTCGCAGATAGACTTCCCTGCAATGTTCCGTTTCAATGTATCCCTTTATATACTCCAGTTTACTGAGGAGTACATCCCGGTAATGTTCTACCTCTTTGCGTGTTGAGGGCAAAGTTGCCATCCGGCTCTCCAACAGCCGGACCATCGGTTCTTCGTCAATAAAATGATATTCAAGCAACTGGTCGCGGTCGGAAAATACCCGAATGGCTTTCAACAAGCTGTTTTGATTGACCTGTAGCTTTTTCGTCAGATAAGGCATATCCAGATAGTAAATCTGCCGGAAAGAAAGAGGGCCGAACTGGCGGAACAACAAGTCCAGGAATTCCGCTTTTTCCGGTTTGGTTTTTTGGATCGTCTCACGCAATACTTCCTCACTGACCACAAACCGGATCCCCAGTCGAGGCTCACTTTGCCGGATGATCTCGATGATTTCCAGCCGTTCGAGAAGTTTTAAGCCCGAATGGACAACGGATGGCTTGCAAGACGCTCGTTTGGCAACCGATCGGACTTCTACCGGCTCCGGATGTTCGTGTTCACTTCCAACCGCCAGATTCAGCTCATCACACAAAGCGTCATAAAGTTCCTGAAGGGTCTTCAGATCCGGATAACTCCCCAGCAGGCGGGCTTTCGCCCGGTGATAATCCCCTTCCCTGTAGAGTAGCAGCGGGTAGGCCTCCTTACCGTCGCGCCCGGCCCGGCCGGCCTCCTGGTAATAGGCTTCGAGGGTATACGGCATATCATAGTGAATCACAAACCTGCAGTCCGGTTTGTCGATGCCCATTCCAAAGGCATTGGTAGCCACTACAACCGGAAATGCCCCTTCCACCCATCCCTTCTGGATCCCCTTTCGATCCTCACTGCTGCGCCCCGCATGATAGGCGTGGGCAGGTATTTTAAGCGAAGACAGATGTTTCGCCCACTCATCACAACTCTTCCGTGTACCCGCATAGACAATGCCGCTGCCAAGTTTCACACCTCGTGTCACACTCTGAACGGTCTTTTTCTTCTTCTGCTCGGAATGGGTCACCCACCACTGAAGGTTCGGCCTGTCAAATCCGCCGGCAATCAATTCAGGATTGTCAAATTGCAGATTTTGGATGATATCCTCCCGGACTTCCGGCGTTGCCGTTGCTGTAAGTGCCATCCAGCGGGCTTTCCCGGGAAGCCCGGCCAGTGCGGGACGAATCGTACGATAACTGGGGCGAAAATCGTGACCCCACTGGGAGATACAATGAGCCTCATCCACAGCTACGAGTGAGATATTCATCTCCGGCAGCATCTGTTTCCAGAGGTCCGTGTCCAGACGTTCGGGTGCCAGATAGAGAAGCGAATACATGCCGTTGCGGGCATTGATCAGACGCTGTTCCACCTCGAAGCCGGGAATGGAGCTATTGATAAACGTCGCACGAATCCCCGCTTTCAGAAGCTGTTCCACCTGATCCTGCATCAGGGCAACGAGAGGAGAAATCACCAGGGCCCATCCATCCAGAACCGTTGCGGGGAGCTGGTAACAGATCGACTTGCCTCCACCCGTCGGGAACAAAACCACTGTATCCTTCCCCTCCAACACCGCACGAATCGCCTTTTCCTGCCCCGGCCAAAACGAGGAGTATCCCCAGAATTTCTTCAGATTTTCCTGAGCGGTATGGAATTGGGATTCGGGAATGTTCAACGATGGATTTTATAATGAAAGTTGATAACAGTATGCCGGACGCTGGATAACGGTTGACGAACACACCCCGGACCTTCCGCAAGCGGAAGGTCGTCCCCTCTCGAGAGGCTGTGAAAAAATTCGGTTTCTACAGTAAATTTCATTTTGG
>JBBDNC010000138.1:0-16509 GCA_040877875.1 Balneolaceae bacterium
CCGAACGATTTCCATTAATTCCGAACGGTTTCATCCAAGATCGAACGAATTCATTCATACCCATCCAGCCACTTCCATTCAATACGGGGTTCACCGATAATAATTTGACCCCTGAGAGAAGTGACATTGGTGTCATAGTTTCTACGTAAGAACATGCGCAAGGCATCTTCACTTCCAAAACCTGAATCTACAGCTATACCATACGCACATGCGTCTATATCCTGATCGATTTCCTGGAGCACCTTTTCGTATCGCACTTCTTTGAGAATTTCTCCAGCCGTTTTACCAAAGGTTTCCATGATCCATCTTTTTAATGTGCTCTCTGAAGTCCTTGCTTTCTCCGCCCATTGCTGAACCGTACGGATTGTAGTGATCTCTTCGACCAGCATTTGTAGTGCTTTCTCTGCTTTATAGCCGTTAAGAGAATTATTTTGTATAGACATCCTATTTCGCCTATATGTTAATCCAACAAGTGGATTTGTTGAGCTTGTTTCGTGAACAACCGGCCAATTCCGCCCCATCCTATACGGGGTGAATCTGCGCAATGTTTTCCCGTAGTATGCGGACGGCATTCTTTGCCTGCCCCACCTGTAACAGGTTGTCAATTCTCTGCTGAATGTCCATACGAACCTCCAGTAATTTTATGAATCCGGTTTCGGAAAGACCACGAACTGCACAAACATCACAACACCGTACCAGGTCAGAGAAGCCTCCTGGGAAGTCGATCCGGTATGGTTATGATCCTCGTGAAAGGAAATCCTTACAAAATTTCTTTTTTGAAGATCATATTGTTGCAGAATACAGACATCCCGGAGAGATTCTGAAATTGACCGCTGAAAGTCTGTATCTGGATTCACTGGCCAATAACAATCAACATGCCTGGAACGATTTTTCAAACGGTACTAAAACCGTCAACCTGTCCTGAATGGTTATACATCATTGATTTGAAAATTTCAACGATTAGGACTCAAACCCGGTCCACTCGGCGAAAACAGGGCCGCGTCTATTCACGAATGAATTATAGATGAAATCGAAGAGTTCGGTTTGTATATTGGCGAATCTGCAAATGTGATTCAATCTGATCGTATTTAATCTCAATATACTCACCCAACCGACCTCCATGAGTCATCTCCGCCTGATACTCCACACACTTGTTCTGATACTCTTCATCGCCTCATGTTCACCCGCTGTACAGCAGGCGGTTACCCCTGCGGAACCCGCCGCGGCTGAAGCTGTAGAATCCGAATCCGACCGCCTGAACCGGTGGCTGGACGAAACCTATGAAGAGTACCTCCAGATGAGTCCGGTTCAGCTTACGATGCTCGGCCGAAAGGACCAGTATGACAAAATTGATGATTACAGTGAAGAGGCAGAGGAGAGAGAGCTACAATGGCGGGCGGAAACGGTACAGGAGATGGAAGAGCTGTTTGACTATGAAAAGCTCGACCCGGAAGCGAAACTCTCCTGGGACCTGTGGGCTTACCAGTATGAGGTTGCCAAAGCTGGAGCGGAGTTCATGCGGCATCACTACCAGTTTGAACAGATGTGGAGCCGCCATACGGTACTGCCCAATTTTCTTATTAATATGCACCGGGTTGATGAGGCGTCGGATGTGGAGGCGTACATTAGCCGGATCGAAGGGATCAGCCGGGCCCTTCATCAGATGATCGAGCGGTCACGGCTGCAGGCCGAGGAGGGGATCCGGCCCCCCAAATTTGCACTGGAGACGGTCATTACCCAGTCACGGGCACTCATCAGTGGCGTTCCGTTTGAAGGAGAGGGCGATTCTCCCCTTCTGGCAGATATTGACGCCAAAATCGACTCCCTTCACTCTTCCGGCACTATTTCAGAGTCGGAGGCAGATGCGTTCCGGGCTTCAGCAGTGGAGGCGCTTCTCACTCATTTCCAACCCGCCTACCAAGAGTTGATCACCTGGATCGAATCGGAACTGAAAAAAGCTGAAGAGAAGCCAACCGGTGTCAGCCGCCACACGAACGGGGATGCCTTCTACAACTATATGCTCCGGTACTATACCACAACGGACCTGACAGCAGACGAGATTCACAACATTGGCCTGGCAGAAGTAGAACGGATTCATGAGCAGATGCATGAGATTATAGAGGAAGTCGGGTTTGAGGGTTCCCTGCAGGATTTTTTTGAATTCATTAGTACAGATGAGCAGTTCTTCTACCCCAATACGGATGAGGGGCGTGAAGCTTACCTGGAAGATTCACGCCGGTTTCTGGACGGAATTACCGAACAGCTCCCGGAATACTTTGGGATCTTGCCGAAAGCTGACCTGGTCGTACGGCGGGTCGAGGCGTTTCGCGAGGTCGACGGCGCCCCGCAGCACTATCAACCGGGTACGCCGGACGGCAGCCGTCCGGGTACCTACTACGCCCACCTCTCCGACATGAGTTCCATGCCGAAATCGGTGATGGAGGCAATCGCCTATCATGAAGGAAATCCCGGACACCATATGCAGATCTCCATTGCACAGGAGCTGGAGAGCGTGCCTCAGTTCCGGACGCAGGAACGCTCTACGGTCTATACCGAGGGGTGGGCACTCTACGCAGAGAAGCTGGCCAGGGAGATGGGCGGATATGAGAATCCCTACTCCGAATTCGGACGGCTGGTTTCCGAGATCTGGCGGGCTATCCGGCTCGTGGTCGACACCGGCCTCCATGCCAAAGGGTGGACCGAGGAGGATGCTTTCAACTATATGAATGAAAACTCATCGATTGCTGAGGGCGCGATCCGGGCCGAAGTACGGCGGTATATGGTCATACCCGGCCAGGCGACCGCTTATAAAATCGGCATGATCAAAATTGAAGAGCTGCGGGCACACGCTGAGGAGCAGCTTGGAAACCGGTTTGACATCCGCGCGTTTCACGATACAATTCTGGGAAGCGGCTCTCTCCCGCTCCATCTGCTCGAACAGGAAGTGAACCGCTGGATAGAGTCCCAACTGGCCTCCTGAAGCAATCTCTCATGAATCTGAAAGCCCGTTATCAGGAACTTTGGGAACACTCCACTGCAAAGTTCCGAATGGGAGAATTCGAGCTGGATCATGCCGTACTTCTTTTTCCGGAAAGTCAGGCCCCCTGTAGAACCGGCTTGTTTTATCATTACTTCGGCAACCGATCTTGCTCACAAATTGAATATTACCTGAACTACCTCCCAAACGGTATAGTTACCCCGAGCCATGGCAGGCCGATGATATCGGCATTGACTGATAGCGGGCTCAGTATTCCGAAGTCTACGGCAAATCGCTCGGGTGCCCACCTTCCGCCGAATAGTGCAAACCCACTCTCCTCAATTCCGGGCAGAAAATAGATTTCCGTAAGCAAATAGACGGTCCGCTTTACACGGTACATACCGCTGATGTTCACCAGCGGTGTATCTGACAGTTCTCCGCCGGCGAATCCATAGCCGAGGCCGACAGTCACATTGTTGTCTGATGACCCGAATGTTCCACTGCCATAAAGAAGGCCGCCTCCCCCGCCGTCTGACCCAAGAGTCCCGCCGATCATTGCTCCTGCTGCCAGATGGACCTTGTCATAGGCAATCGGAATCGACAGTTTAGGCAAAATCCAGACCGGAGTTGCACTCAGCCCTCCACCCAGCAGAAATCCGGGCACCAATCCACCGCCTATCGAAAAGTTATTCGTCACACCGTAGTTCACGTTATTGAAGAAAACCCATGTATTCTGGTAATATCCATGCCCTTTCCGAAGCCCGATTGCGTTGGGTGCAAAAAAGTATCGGGTTCCCTGAGGGTTATCGAACCAGTACTCTCCGTTGCGGATTCTTGACGGATCAATCCAGTCGATCCGCCGTATATTTGATTTTTGAACGGTAATCTCTCCGATCCCTTCAACTTCCATAACCAATTGATCATCACTCTCTGAAAGGAGCGTGCCAATCATAATATTCCCGTCTAAAGTCTCAATTCTGATCATTTCAGGGTCACTCCTCTGCCCAAAAACCATCCCCTGTAGAAAGACCATCAGTAGTGTAAAAACAAACAACCGTTTCCAAATCATAATCACATTCCGTTTGTTTTATACATTCTGCAGATGGCACCTCCTTCTCTGTCAGAACGTTTTGAAAGCGGGTTCGTCATTTGCAGCTACCGTCTGGCAGAATTGGCCGAAGCGAAAGCTGTTCTATGCTCCCTATTATTTGTGAATGTAGTCAGTAAACTATTTCATAACAATATCATAGCGAAAAATAAATTATACCCGGTAGATTTAAAGCTAACCACTTAACAACATTCCGAAACCCGGTGCCTGTTATTTGCCAGACCGTTATAAGGATTCGCATTTAAGTACCCTGACATAATTGACGTATAAATGTCACAGACCTGTCGTAACAATGTTAACAATGATTTTCTACATTGGTTAAAAGCATTAACTATGAAAATCAGGTATGGACAACGTTGAACTTCAGAAACGAGTAAGGGAACAGCGGACAAAACAGGGAATGTCTCAAGAAGAGCTTGCTGAGCGATCAAACCTGAAGCCCTTTTTCTTTCCAGATGTCCCGTTACTTTACATCATGATTACCTATTTCGGGGAGTTGTTCTTTGTACTCTGGCTTGTGTTCAAAGGCTCAAGACTTAAGGATTCCTATGTAGAAGCAGCCACAATATAGACTTCATGGTACCGAAGTATTGACTTCCAGTACTATAATAAAGTAGCTATTTCTTTACTTTGGATAATAAAGTTTGAATGTACCGCAGCATCAAACATATATTTTAATTCAATCATACTATTATGAAACGAAGTTCATTTCTCAAAAACGGAATGAGTGGAATCGTGGGGATGAGCATACCGCTCGGTTTCAGGCAGCAAATCTATCAGTATAAGCCAGATCCCATAGACAATGAAACCATTAAAGAATTTGTAGTTGCAGGGCATGGGAATCTTAAAAAGGTAAAAGAGATGGCAGCCGAAATGCCGAATTTAATTTATTGCAGACACGATTGGGGTGGTGGCGATTTTGAAGAGGCTATCGAAGGTGCCGGGCATCTTGGAGAAAAAGAAATTGCAAATTTTCTGATTGAAAAAGGAGCCCGGGTAAATCTTTTTGTATTGACGATGCTTGGCAAGACAAACCTGGTCAGGCCTGTACTCGAAGCCTATCCGAATCTTGTTTTTGCCAGAGGCCCGCACGGCTTTTCCCTGTTGCATCACGCCAGACAAGGCGGGAAAGATGCGGAGGATTTGTCTGAATATCTGTCAGATAAAGGATTAGAGAAAATGCAGTTAACATTATAAAAAACAATCCCTTTCCGTAAAGTCTTATCTTTTTTAAAAATATTTAACTAATCGGTTGAATATAACGAAGACATATTAGACAAAACCCTTCACGCACTGGCCGACCCAACCCGGAGGAATATACTTTTGAGACTGGGAAACGGGGAAAAAACAGTCAATGAGATTGCAATGTCGTACGACATCTCACTCGCAGCTGTATCCAAACACCTTAAAGTACTGGAACGGGCAAATTTGATTCATAAGGAAAAATCCGGCCGCAAGTATCACTGCCGGATGAATCCGGAGCCGCTGATCCCCGTTTCCCAGCTCATCAAAAAATACAGGAGTTTCTGGAACGAGCGGCTGGATGAACTGGAATCTTTTATCGACAAAAACAAAGACAAACCCGCACCTTAACCTAAAAACATCGGGAAAAATCTATGAGTAGAGAGTTAAATCTGGAACTTAAACGAGTGATTCGCGCCGAACCTGAAACAATCTTCAACGCATTGACAAAACCGGATATCCTGGAACAGTGGTTTTTTGCCACCTCTGAGTCGGCTACCGTCAAAGCAAATCCGGAAACAGGTGGTTCCTTCCAAATAGATATGCACGATACGGAAGCTACTTATCCACATACGGGCACGTACAAAGAGATTGTACCCAATCAAAAAATCGTGTTTACCTGGAATTCCAAAGCCGTGAAGGATACACTGGTGACCATCTCACTACGAAAAGTCGATGAGGGCACGGAAATAACATTGACGCACGACTTCTTGCCAAACAAAGAACAGGTTGAAAATCATACCCAAGGCTGGACTGTCATCCTTCAGCGGCTGGATGCGCTGATGCAGGAGAAGTCCTGAAGTAGCCGCTGTTGATTGTTTTTTCAAAAAGTGGTTGGAGAGATCCTGTCCCTGTTTTTTTAGTTAACAGAGAAGCGTTATATTTCATGGTTATGAACTCCGCATATACTCTGTTAATTTAACACAGCAGGGGTCGGATCTCTTACTTTATTTATATGCGTTAAACCAAACATTCATTATGGCTACCGTTGAAAAGGTCACTTTTAACAATCGAACAAGCCGAGAGTTCAGCAAGACCGTAAAGCAGCGTGTCGATCAATATTTTGAAGACAATAACCTCTCCAAACATGCAAATTTTCAGATGGTTCTAAAAACCGTCTTGTTGCTGAGCCTCTATTTCGGTTCCTATGCCTTGATCATTTCCGGTCAGTTCTCTCACGGGGTTATGTGGTTTTTAACCTTTTTAATGGGAATTGGCATGGCCGGTATCGGGTTCTCCGTATCTCATGATGCCCTGCACGGCGCCTACTCTTCCAATAAACATATCAACCGTGCATTGGGGTTCACATTCGATCTGCTGGGCGCAAACGGTTATATTTGGAAAATAACCCACAATATTATCCATCACACCTATACCAACATTCATGGTCACGATGAAGATCTTGAAGTGGCGGAGTTTATCCGGCTTTCCCCTCACTCGGAATATAAAACGATCCATCGGGTTCAGCACATTCTGGCTTTTTTCGCCTACAGCCTTGCCACGTTTTTCTGGGTTTTTATCAAGGATTATAAAAATTTCCTGAAATCAAACATCGGCCCGTACAACAATAAAAGCCATCCGGTCAGTGAGTGGATCATCCTGTTCGTAACCAAGGGACTTTATTATACCTACATGCTTGTCCTGCCGTTGTTGCTGCTCGATATTACCTGGGTGCAGCTTTTGATCGGGTTTACCACATTGCATGTCACGGCCGGACTGATACTTGGAATCGTCTTTCAACTTGCCCACGTCGTAGAAGGGACCGATCACCCTCTGCCAAATGAAGAGAATATGATCGATGAGCACTGGGCGATTCATGAAATGGTAACGACCAATAATTTTGGACGTGACAATAAAGCCCTTTGCTGGTTTGTCGGGGGATTGAATTTTCAAATTGAGCACCACCTCTTTCCGAAGATATGCAGTGTCCACTATCCGGCCATCAGTCATATCGTTGAGGAAACCGCCAATGAATTTAATATCCCCTACAACCAGCACGATACTTTTTTTGAAGCAGTGGCTTCTCATTACCGGACCCTTAAAAAATTCGGTGACCCGGAATTCACATACTCCGAATCAGGCTAATCGGCCGGCCTGCAGAATTCACACCTCTTTGAGTCTTAGCCGGCAACCAGTTTAAAAAAACGATCTGTGAAGTCCTTGGACATGTGGCTTTACACAGCCAATATCACCGGGGGAAAGTTAACCTGTTCCTGCGTCAGTCGGGCCACCCCCGTACCTGTCGACACTATTGCTTTTTTGCGTGGAAAACCCGCAACACTCCAGGGAAAGGAACAGCGTACCTAAAAGAGCACTCATACCCGGAAGCTGATAAAAGGGTCACAAATGCCATGGGACTTACACTTGTCAATCAGCTTTGCAATCCACTGAATACAAAGCTCCGGGTTAACCGGCAGCCGGAGGCTGAATACATCCTTTTATTTAAAATAACATTATATTAAAGGATCTGTTTATGAAGAGCTATTTATGAAAAAAATTCTGCTGATTACTGCTTCTGTCTTCATTTTGATTTACCTGGCTCTTACGCTGGCCCTGTATACCTATGTAACCCCTGAACGACTCTCCAATCTGGCGAACGGGATGCTGAATGACAAGTTGAAAGTTGAAATTCAATCTGTTACCGTACAACCGCTGCGCCGGTCATTTGTACTAGGTGATGTGAGGCTTACTGCCAGTGACCAGGAATTGGACGTCGTCTTATTCAGTGCCGGAGAGTTATCTATAAGGAACATCGGTATTCTGTCAGCCCTGAATGGAGACGTCTCTATTGGCCGGCTGACAGCAGATCACTACTTTCTGGACCTTACGATACTGCCGGATCAGTCAACCACCTCCTATAGCGGAAGAACTTCCGCTCCCATTTATATTGGATCCTTTGATTTGCAAAATGGTGAATTAAATTTTTCGGCCGGAACTGACGGCACGGCTAATATGACCGGTGTAAATGCTACTGCCGGATCCTTTACATACGATCCGGACTTGGAAGAGGAACCGGACCTGTTTACACAATTCCAGGATGTTGAGGCTGCCATTGAACGGATCGCTTATCGATTCAAGGGAGACCGATATCTTCTACAGGCAGATTCCCTTATTGTCAGTGAGGGCAGATCCGCAATCACATTAGTAGATTTCAGTATGGCAACCGTGCTTTCTGAACAGGAATTTTTCAGCTCACTGGACGTACGTGAAGAACTTTTTCATATTGACATCTCCGGTTTAAACATAAATAACATCGATTTTTCCTCACTCAGAAAAAACGGGGATCTCAAAACGGAAACAGTATCGGCAGACTCTTTGAATCTTCATGTAACACTCAATAAGAGGATCCCGGCCCGGACAAATCCTGACACAATCCCGCTTCCACTTCAAAATATGAATAATCTGCCGATGACTGTCGCTCTGGATTCACTGATCATTCGCAATGGAAATATTCTTTACTCGGAATACGATGAAAAGGGTACCAGGCCAGGAACCATCCATTTTGCAAGGACTCAGGCCACCGGTTTAAATATCAACAACATCTCGGATGATCCGGTTGTGTTCAAAGCCAGAAGCTATCTGGAGGAGACGGGGCTGCTGGAAACTGAAATCCGTCTGTTCACTGACGCATCGGGTCATGTAACAACCGTAACCGGCAGCCTCGGTGAATTTGATCTGACCCGCCTAAACAACATCTTCATGGACCTTGAGGGATTAGAAATTACCGAGGGGAGGGTCTACAACCTCGAATTTGATTACCGAATGAATGAACTAAGCTCATCGGGATCGGTTCAAATTCATTATGACCGGTTCAATATGAAGAGAGTCGACAGGGATGACTATCATCAAAACCTGGGTAACCGCATTTCGGGACTTTTTATGAATCAGATTGTTATGAGATCTTCAAGCATGGATAAGAATCAAGAGTTCAGAGCAGGAATTGTTTCTGCCGAGAGAGACCCTGAAAAGGGATTTTTCAACTATCTTTGGATCAGCCTGAGAAGCGGCCTGTTAGATACCGTAAGCCGTATCTGAAACTTAAAATCAATCGTGACATTGTGTACAACGCTGTTAATACTAAAAAAGGCCTCGAGTGAGATCGTTGGCGAACAATTTCTCACTTCTCATCTTTCGCCGTTTATATACACCGTCTTTTTGTTGACAAATTCACGAATGCCCTCGCGCGACAGTTCACGCCCGTAGCCTGAATTCCGGGTGCCTCCGAACGGAAGGCGGGGATCCGATTTGACCAGTTCATTGACAAAGAAAGCACCATCCGGAACCTTGCCAATATTTCGTCGGACTCTTTCGATATCACGCGTAAAGACCGTCACTCCCAGCCCGTATTTGGAATTGGCGGCAAGCTTAAACGCCTCCTCTTCATCCTCAGCCCTGGTAATGGCGGCAAGCGGGCCAAATGTTTCCTCATCGAATGCCGGCATTCCCGGTTTTACACCGCTGAGAATGGTAGGTTCATGAAAAGCATTCTCCTGATGGCCGCCAAGTTCAAGCTTGGCACCCTGATCAATCGATTTTTTCATCTGCTCGTGAAGCTGGTCAGCCAGGTCTTTCCGGGCAAGAGGGCCGATTTCGGTAGATTCATCCAGTGGATCGCCTTTCCTAAGTGCCTGAACTCCTTTTATGAAATCCGGCAAAAAATTGTCATACGCTTCTCCCACCAGGATAAACCGCTTGGCCGCAATACAACTCTGGCCGCTGTTCATCATCCTTGCTGTGACACCTGTTTTTACAGCCAGTCCCATATCGGCATCTTCCAGAACGATAAAGGCATTATTCCCTCCCAATTCCAATACCGATTTCTTTAAATTTCCTCCGGCCAAAGCGCCTACGGCCTTTCCTGCCCGTTCGCTTCCGGTCAGCGTAACAGCCTTCACAGCCTCGTGGGCAATGATGGTTTCAGTTTTATCATGATGAACGATAAGATTTTGGAAAACCCCTTCCGGGAACCCGGCCTCAAGAAAAAGTTCCTCAATATGCGCAGCACATCCGAAAACATTGGAGGCATGTTTCAATAACCCCGTATTTCCTGCTGCAAGAGTCGGAGCTGCAAAACGAAATACCTGCCAGAAAGGAAAATTCCAGGGCATGATCGCCAATACAGTTCCGATGGGATCATAACTTACAAAACTTTCCGTGGCATCGGTTTCAATCAATTCATCAGCCAAAAAACGCTCGGCATTTTCGGCATAAAACTCACATACCCAGGCGCATTTATGAATCTCTCCTCTTGATTCACTGATGGGCTTGCCCATCTCAAGGGTCATTGTTTCGGCATATCTGTCGACGTTATCTTTTAACAGGCCGGCCGCATTCTTCAATAATTTACATCGCTCCTTGATGGGCACTTG
Organism: Balneolaceae bacterium; assembly: GCA_040877875.1. Taxonomy (GTDB): domain Bacteria; phylum Bacteroidota; class Rhodothermia; order Balneolales; family Balneolaceae; genus JBBDNC01. Next base: position 10,697 of record JBBDNC010000138.1, read on the forward strand.
TCGCCAGGATTCGAAAGTACGCCGGGATTTTTCCAAAATATCGCTTATCTCTTTTTCGGAATGTTCCGTATAGGCTGCAATTTCTTTTCCATTGTAGGGATTGATGCTGTTAAATGTCATGGAGATTCGATCTGTATTAAATGTTGGATTTATTCTTGCCCGCCAAAGAGTCATCCCGAATATTTTTTAATTAGAATCAGAGATCTATTTCGGGTTGATTTGGATAAATAAAACGTAAGCAGTTATCACCTCTGAAATTTTAAAACAATTATAGCATCGATTCAATTCATATCAGATCATTGAATGGAAAAAACTATGAAATGTTTATAATAGAAGAGACATTCAGTAAAACCAGGTGAATGAAGTGATGTCCTCTGCAACAGAAAGTACACAAGATGTTCGTTCTACAATTATAAACTAATAACTAACCCAACCATGCAGGCACAATTCGACCGGAAAATCCGGGACCGGCTGGTACTTCATATCAAAGGGGGTGAGGCTTTTGCACCGATTGACACATTAATTGATCAAATTTCATTTACTCAGACAGGTATTGTACCGGACGGACTCCCCTACTCATTTTATCAGCAGGTGTACCACATCCGGTTTGCCCAGTATGACATTCTGGAATACTGCCGAAACGAGGAATACAAGGTTCCCGGCTGGCCGGATGACTATTGGCCGAATCAACCGGTACCGGAAGATGAACGGGAATGGGAGGAACTTGTTAAAAAGTACCTCGACGAAAGAAATGAATTTTGCAACCTCATTCTCGATCCCTCAAATGATCTTTTAGAACCATTTGCTTCCGATCTTGGTCACAATCTGCTTCGTGAAGCCCAGCTTGTTATTGAACACACTTCTTATCACACGGGACAACTCCATATTATCTACCGACTTTTAAATAAATAGGATTTGTATCCGGTTGAACCCTATTCAAATTCATCTGTTGAATTCATACCTTTCAGCGAATTTAAACTTCCGGGAGGAACTTTAGCGTGAGCGATCAGAAAATTATTTTTTCAATGGTTGGGGTAAGTAAAGTTTATAAACCCAACAAGACGGTTTTAAAAGACATCTATCTTTCTTTTTTCCATGGTGCCAAAATAGGAGTATTGGGATTAAATGGTTCCGGAAAAAGTACCCTTTTAAGGCTCATTGCCGGGGAGGATCAGGAATACCTTGGGGATATTTCCCGGCAAAACGGAATTACATTCGGATACCTGCCGCAAGAACCCCGGCTGGATCCTGAAAAGAGTGTAAAAGAGATTGTTCAGGAGGGCGTTCAGGAAACGATGGACCTGATTCAGGAATATGAAGCGATCAATGAAGCCTTCGGCGATCCGGATGCTGATTTCGAGAAACTGATCGCAAAGCAGTCCAAACTACAGGAACATATCGAACGGATCGGTGCCTGGGATATTGACAGCAAACTGGACCAGGCTATGGATGCCCTGCGAACTCCGCCCGGCGATACACCTGTAAAGGTCTTGTCCGGTGGTGAAATTCGGAGGGTTGCCCTGTGCCGTCTGCTCTTGAAAGAACCCGACGTGCTCCTTCTGGATGAGCCGACCAACCATCTGGATGCCGAATCTGTCGGGTGGCTGGAACAGCATCTTGACCGATATGAAGGAACCGTAATTGCGGTCACGCACGACCGTTATTTCCTGGATAATGTGGCCGGATGGATTCTGGAACTGGACCGTGGCGAGGGGATTCCGTTTAAGGGCAACTACAGTTCCTGGCTTGAACAGAAGAAAAAGCGACTGGAAACGGAAGAAAAACAGGAATCCAAACGCCAAAAAACCCTTGAAAAAGAACTCGATTGGATCCGGCAAAATCCGAAAGGGCGGCAGGCCAAAAGCAAAGCCAGGCTGAACAGGTATGATGAACTCTTGTCGGAGGACCGGGCAAAACGACGGGAAGAGATGGAAATCTTTATCCCGGCCGGACCAAGGCTGGGAGATAAAGTGATCGTGGCTGAAAATGTGTCAAAGGGGTACGACGACCGGCTGCTTGTTGAGGAGATGAATTTCAGGCTTCCTCCGGGGGGTATTGTAGGAGTGATCGGCCCGAATGGAGCCGGTAAAACCACTCTGTTTAAAATGATCACCGGCGAAGAAGAACCCGATAGCGGTCAAATCATTGTGGGAGATACCGTACAGCTTGGCTATGTGAACCAAAAACGGCCGCTGGACCCGGAAAAAACGATCTGGGAAGAGATTTCCGGCGGACACGAAATGATCAAACTGGGGAACCATGAGATGAACTCCAGGGCTTATGTTGCCCGTTTTAATTTCAGCGGAAGTGATCAGCAAAAACGAGTAAGTGAAATTTCCGGCGGGGAACGAAACCGGGTTCATCTTGCCAAGATGCTAAAAGAAGAAGCTAATGTTCTTTTGCTGGATGAGCCTACGAACGATCTGGATGTCAACACGTTAAGAGCCCTTGAAGAAGCTCTGCTGGATTTTGCCGGATGTGCTGTGGTCATCTCCCACGACCGCTGGTTTCTCGACCGTATTGCAACTCACATCCTCGCCTTTGAAGGCGACAGCCAGGTAAAATGGTTTGAAGGTAATTATGCTGAATATGAGGAGAACAAAAGGGAGCGTCTCGGTATTACGGAGGATCAACCCCACCGGATCCGTTATAAGAAACTGACCCGGCCCTGACCTCACGCAAAGGCGCTGAATTTATTACGATTTTATTAAACAAATGGAAGGCTTCGGGCAATAGACGGAGCCCAAAGCGATCAAACTTTCAACAGGTTTCACACTCAGCAAGCCGGATGCGGCGCGTCACAATCAATTTCTAAATTTCCGGACGATCACCCACTTATGTTATGCGATATCACAAGTTAGGCAATTCCGATTTGCAAATCAGTGAGATCAGTTTTGGCTGTTCTTCGCTGGAACAAAACCACCCGGCAAACTCCGATCTCATACGCCGGGCCTTCGACCAGGGAATCAATTTCTTTGACACAGCCGATCTTTATGACAAGGGGTGGAATGAAGAGAGTGTAGGGAAAGCCGTGAAAGATCTCCCGGAAGACGTCCTGGTCTCCACCAAGGTCGGGAATCAATGGCGGCCGGACGGGTCGGGGTGGGAGTGGAACCCATCCAAAGAGCATATGTTGACAGCGGTAGATCAAAGTCTGAAACGGCTGCAAATCGATACGATCGACCTCTATCAGCTACACGGGGGGACCCTGGAAGATCCAATCGATGAAATCATTGAAACCTTTGAACGATTACAGGATACAGGGAAGATCCGGTATTACGGAATCTCTTCGATCCGGCCGAATGTCATCAGGGAATATGTTAAACGTTCCAATATCTCCAGTGTCATGATGCAATACAGTTTGCTGGACCGGCGTCCTGAAGAAACCTGTCTGGATCTTCTGCACGATGCCGGCATCAGCGTTCTCTGCAGGGGAACCCTTGCAAAAGGCCTTCTCATTGACAAGCCATCCAAAGCCACTCTGGGATATTCGGAAGAAGACGTTTCACGAATGCAACAAGCTGTTAACACATCCGGAAACCCGATCGCCGCTTCCCTGGGTTTTGTCCTCACCCACCCTGCAGTCGCCTCAGCCGTGGTCGGAACCCGGACGCCTGAACAACTGGAAGAAGTGGTGGAAGGGTATCGGAAAAGAGAAGCTATTTCAGAAAAAAACCTCGAAGAATTAAAAAACCTGCTGGAACCGAATGTATATAAGAAGCATCGCTAACCGGTAGATCTGCATACTGTTGACTTTGAACCCTGCTATAACCTATTCATAATATCGTCAAAGGGTTTCGAGTACTCATTGCAGTTTTGGAAGTGCTTGTGCTTTTCAAAAAAAGAGAATTGAAATCTGCTAACGTTACTTCGTCCGGATGTGCTTTTGATTCAAGTAACTCCTACTAATGTAAGGGAGATCTGCCCACCTATCCAAATATAATCTTTATTATATAAGTAATGATAACTAATCACTAATTAACCTTCAGTAAATATATAATTGAAGTTAATTAATCACTCCGATTCTCCCCGGAAATCCATTGCAGTTTTTCATCCAGATCCACTATTGCAATTCCGAATCCGGATTCCGCCTCCGAATCGGGAGGCGCAAATCGAAGGTCCCGGATAATAACCCGCCAGCCTCCTCCGTCCAACGCACGGACCTCATAATCCGGGAAACGCATCCAGTTGTGCAGACCCTGAACTGCCGGACTTCGCAATGCCGCCTCTACGATTAGGTCAGGTTTTTTGACAGGAATGGGGTCCTCCATGATTTCAAAACTGTCACCATCCAGCCAGTTGACCCGGAACAAATAATAGTGTGTCTCTGAAACAGCCACCCCTTCCCTGAGTATCAGGCGGGCCGGCAGCGGCTCAGGCATTACCTCCTTCACTTCCACTCCGCGGGCCGCCAACTTATTTTCCACTTGCCAAACCGTAAATCGGGATCCTGCAAACATGAATAGAAGATAAAGTGCAAATATCCCGAAACAGCCGAGTGCAACGTGGTGAATCCTGTCCCGAAACCAGCCCAGCCACCGGATCAGAAGGATAGCCGCAACCGCTATACACCATGCCACCTTTGCCGCCAGGGGCACAACGGCTGTCCCCGTCACCAGAGCCGTTGCAGCCGTACCCAATACCACCCATCCGGCTATTCCGAAGATCGACCTGGATCTTGCCAGTACAACGGCCGCCGCCATCAGAAGCCACATCCATGGATCGACAATAAAAAGTGTATCCCCGTAAAACCAGGTTCCGTCAAACGGCATCAGCAAACGTATTCCATAGGTATTGAACCAGTCCAGAAAAGGATGACTCCAGACTGCCAGGAAGGAAATCGCCAACAATGACCCGGGTTTCAAAGGGGGTGAATTCGGGTTTCCCCTCCTCCTGTTGTAAACCGATCGGCTTTTGGACCGGTTTTTTCTTCGACGCCAAATATAATCGAAGAGCAATAACCCTCCCGTCAGCAGGAACGGCCAGACCACCAGCGCCAGTATGCCGTGAGTCCAGCCCCGGCGGACAAGCAACGAATAGTCACTGCTTACGAACATGGCAATGGCATCCACATCCGGAATGTTAGCCCCGATGATGCATGCTCCCGCAGCCAGAGAAGTCTTTTTCCTGAGGCTTGTTTCGGCCATTGTTGCCCCGAAAAGCGTATGCGCAAGTGGATCCATGGCATGAAAAATGATTGATGAATATATTCTGTAATAGAGTCGCCGCCCGCTTCTGTCAGACTATGCAAGTCTTTCCAAAGGGAGTATTACACAGATGAAGAATATATACCATGAATCCAAAGGTTGCCATCCCTCAACAAAAAAATTATCACATAAGTACCTTTTATACTCACTTGGCAAAGGTATTCACTGTTTTTTTCAAATATATGACTAACCCTTCATCCCGGCTTCAGTCAATTTTGCCAACACAAACGCACTGACAGCCATAACAATGTCCCGAACAGCCACATCCAGGTATTGACCGCTGAGTAACAAACTGAGTGCAATAAGTATCAACCATGCGGAAACGAACTATGCACCTATCCTCGTCCATCTTAAGACAAGAATTCCGGATCATTTTTTATCAGACTGGAAACCGATGAAAAAACATCCTAATTTTAACCCTGGCAGGAATTGATTGAGAGGACAGGATTCGGAGGGGTGCCGGAGCGGTCGAACGGGGCGGTCTCGAAAACCGCAGTCCGTCGTCAGGCGGACCGTGGGTTCGAATCCCACCCCCTCCGCCATTTAAAATTATGTAGGTGCCTAAAATAGGTTGACATAATTTTTCACATATAAACTGATTCATTA
>JBBDNC010000139.1:0-2971 GCA_040877875.1 Balneolaceae bacterium
CCAGTAAAATGCGTACAGTTGCCGGGGACGGCAGTATCAATCCCGATCAGAGTACGGACAGTTATTTCCTTCTGGATGCTTCGGCAGCTTATCAGTTGAACAGTATTGCACAAATCTTCGTCAACATTCGTAACCTGACGGATACCACCTATCTTGTTTCACGAAGGCCGGCGGGTCTTCGGCCCGGGCTCCCCAGAACCCTGATGGCCGGGATCAAGGTAGATATTTAGAAAATCAATAAGCTGAAAAAGTCTGTCCCCGCCGCTGCGCGGAGACAGACTTTTTTTTCTTTCCACTGGCTCCGGATTCTTCAATTTACAGTTTTAATTCTCTGATCGTCCTGTTAAATTCATTTTTCCATAAACTGTCAATCACTATCAACCAAAGGGAGTCATGTAAAGGTTTTTATCGAAACAAATCAGGATCTCTTCCTGATTAGGCTATTTCTTTCCTGACTTTCTACATCCCCTATTTATGAAAATCAGTATTCTTGGATGCGGATGGCTGGGAATGCCACTCGGCAATCATTTGCAAAATCAGGGACACTTCATCAAGGGCTCAACAACCAGCAGGGAGAAGCAAAGTATTTTGAAACGAAATGGTTTTGAATCCTATGTGATTAAAGCCGGCAAGCAGGGAATAATAGGTGAAAATTCCGATGCATTCTGGAAAAGTGATGTGCTTTTTTTGAACATTCCGCCAGGGCGGCGGCGGAAGGATGTACTCGAACGATATCCCCGGCAAATCCATCATACCCTTGAAAAGGTAAGAGAAGGAACCGTCAATTGGGTGATCTTTGCCAGCTCCACTTCTGTTTACAGTAATTTCGGAGGCGTTGTTTCAGAAGAAGATGCGGACATTAAAAAGGCTTCATCTGCCAGCGGGCAGGCCTTGATTACAAGTGAAGAAAAGTTGATGGAATCAACCGGATTCGATACAACCATTCTTCGCTTCGGGGGACTCTACGGGTACGAACGCCATCCAGTAAATTATCTCAGCGGTCGCAAAAACCTGGATAAAGCAGATAAACCGGTCAACCTGATCCACCAGGATGATTGTATAAAGATTGTTGATGAATTGCTCCGTCAGGATATTCGAACTGGAATTTTTAATGCAGTTTCCGACGGACACCCGCCCCGAAAGGAATTTTATCAATCGGCGGCCCGGCACTTCAGCCTCCCTGCACCGGTCTTCAATAATAAGAACAACGGGCACAACAAGATTGTCTCAAATCAACGCCTGAAAGATGTTCTTGGATATCAATTTATCTATCCCAACCCCATGGACCATACACCTTGATCAGTGTGTCAGTGAACAGTTATCAGTGTGTCAGTTTTTTTAGTTGAGAGCATGTAAAGTGTCAAGGATAATTCAAAGTATCGATCTGGATCCACGCGAACACACCCCGGGTTCTCTGCAAGCAGAGAACCATCCCCTCTCAAGAGGGGAAGGAATGGACCTGATCAGGCCTCCAAGTCTCCCCTCTCGAGAGGGGATGGCATAGCCAGGTAGGCGTCAGCCGGCCTGGCTATGCCAGGGGTGTGTTTGCGGAAATTGGTTGAAAACCCCGGTAATGACCCCTGGCACACTGATCACTGATCACTGTTAACTGTTTTTAGCGCTCATCACATAGAGATGGGTGGCGACATCGTATCCGATAGCCGTACTCTCCCCTTCGACTTCTATAGTAACCGGCCCCTTTAATGGAGCTTTCTCAAGAACTTTAATCCTGACTCCGGGAATCAATCCGATATCATCGAGATACCGCAATAGTTCCGGATCCTGGTTTTTCACTCTCCCAAGCAAATAATCTTTGCTTTCCCGAACCTCTGTAAGAGGCCGTGATGCAATTTCAGGAATCACACCCTCTTTGGTCGGGATCGGATCCCCGTGCGGATCATGGGTGGGGTGATCCAGTAATTCAGCTATTTTGTCCTCAAACTGTTCCGAGATATGATGTTCCAGATTCTCAGCTTCATCATGAACCTGGTCCCACGAATATCCCATGATTTCTTTTAAATAAAGTTCGAGCAATCTGTGATGTCTGATAATCTCGAGAGCAATTTTCCTGCCCGAGTCCGTCAGGGTCGTTCCATAGTAGGATTCATATCGAACCATACCCAGTTTGGCCAGCCGTTTGATCATATTCGTAACCGAGGCAGAAGACACTTTCATTAAATTGGCTATTTTCGTCGTAGAAACTCCCTCTCCCTTGCTTTCTAACTCTAACCGGTAGATAGTTTTGAGATAATCCTCGACAGCCTGGCTGATTCTCATATCTTCCTGCTTATTTATCTTTTATTAAAGTTTGGTACCCTCAATTTAAACGGACTGGAATTTCCGATTTTTTCCCGGACCGATTGAATTAATTCCCGGACGTTTTGAATTCCTCATACGTCTGGTCCTGATAGGCTCCGCTTCCGACAAATTCGAGAAGTGAGGAAAACACGTCCGCCGGCATATAACCGGGTTGTTTCCCCACAACCTCCCCATTTTCATTCATAAAATAGTAAGTAGGGGTACTTCGATTCTCCAGTGCCTTCGAAAACTCCTCATGGGTAAAGGATCTGCCCAAATACGTTAAAGTTTCCTCCGAATCGATATTCACCAGAACGGGGATAAAATATTTCCGCAGGATCTGTCTAACCTGCTGATCCGGATATACTTCATCCCGCATACGCTGACAATACGAGCACCATTCGGCGTATACATCAATCAGAATGGTTTTATTGGTTTCACTTGCCAATTCAAGTGCCCGTTCCATCCCCGTCCACTGTATCCTGGGACGGAGCTCTTCAGCGGCCTGGGAGTAAGATTCAGATACTCCCGTCCAAAGTAATAGAAGCAGCGTGATAAGAGCCAGACGCATCGGAACACCGGTTCGGGTATAAAACCTGGTAAATTTGATATCAGACTTCAATAACTTTTGTAATTGAAAAGAGCTCATGAAGCGACTCTTTCTTTGAGGGCT
>JBBDNC010000140.1:0-2876 GCA_040877875.1 Balneolaceae bacterium
CATCCCCGTTGCCCATCCCTTTGCTGCACGAATTGGCCTGCGGGAGACTTAACGGCGTGGCATTTCTACTGCGTGGCGACCAATTCTAAAGTCGAACAAATAACGCTTGCACGTCAGTAGGAAATGCTTGTTATGTGTTTTGGCTGGATTCTATTGCGTCTTCCAACTCGAATACAAGATCATTGATTGTATCGCTATACCCCCAACCAATATTTTGACAATCTGATTGCAATTCATATATCCGATCTTCAAACTTTTTAAAGTAAGGAGGATATTTTGTTACCTGTTTACAAAAGTCTTCAAACATAGACTCAAGGGACAAATAATAACCTTCATTTATATCACCAAAATCATTTGTTAACTCAGTACCTACTTCAACGTAGTAAAGTTTCAGGTCCGCTATCTGGCTTGGATATTCTTTCAACACTTTACGGTATTCATTTACTACCTTGCGAGCACTGGATAAATCTACTTTTGGAAACTTTGAAGGACCATAAAAATGGTCATGAACTTTTTTCTTTGCTTCATTGACAATGGATTCAACTTCAACGGCATCAGAGCCCTGTAAGTAAAGCTTTAAAAATTGTTTGTTCTTCGGTGAAAGTTTACTTAGCTCTAGAATTACCTCGCGAAGCTCCCCAGGTTCAAGGTCTTTAATGAGTGTCTTAATTGAAGGGGATTGTTGCATGAAATTGTTGAGTTTGTGAAAAACACATAACATAGTATTATCCTCAAAACTGCCTGTTTCCTAATTACTAAAATGCCCCCTGAAATCCAACCCGGGTTCTCCTAAATGCCTTTTTGGCGCAAGTAATGTTGGATAGAACGCCTCGATAGTAGGATTGGATAGAAAACCTCTATCCGACATATATGTCTGGATACCATTTGCGGCATACAGACGTATAGAACGGCTACCCAATCCTGCTGGCCCCAGGCAATCACCCGTCCCCCACCGGCGGACGAATTCCGAATGCACAGACACCATTCCCCTTTTTGTTGTCAACATGCAGATCCAGAAAGTTTAAAATCAGACACAGGGGTATTACGAGGGGATAGTAGACAAGGAGGGGAAGTCCTGCACTCATCCCTATCTTATTGAACCAGATCAGGGGAACTTTGACGGACAACCTCCAGGCAAAATGCCCATACCGGCCATAAGTATACCTGACTCGTTCGGGGGCCAGGCCGGCCTCCTGCATTTTTGCAGTTATCTCCTGTTTTGAATAACCGGCTCTTGCATGTTCCCCGACAAAGCTGTCTTCTTCACCTGCATCCTCCGATGAGTAGTGTGAGGGGGAGTGCATTAAAAAATAGCCGCCCGGCTTCAGGGAACGGGCCATATTTCGAAGGGCGGCCCGATCCTGCTCAATATGTTCCAGAACATCGATACAGATAATGAAATCAAACGCTTCCTGTTCCAGAGAACCCGCATCCAGAAGATCCCCGTAGAAAAATTGGATCCTGTTTTTCCCGATTTCATCCTGAAAATAGAATCTGCAATCTTCCAGGTAACTTTCCTTTACATCCATCGAAGCCACCCGCACTTTCCGGAACCGGTCCAGGATAAACCGGTCATACTGGCCGAAACCACATCCGGCATCCAGGAGTTTCCATTCTCTTGTTGCATCGAGCTTTCCACCGGCCTTTTTTAACTGACGGCGGACATGCCACCCTCTCAAAAAAATCAGGTCGAGAATGAAATAAAAGATTCGCCGCAAAACCCGTGACCGGCGTATGAACCCGGCAAAGGAATCTTTAATCGGATCGTAGGCAATTTTGCTCATACTCTCAGACCCTGTCCCGGATATTCGGCTGCTCTCTCTCCTTCTGTGTCCGGTTAATCATATCCCCCAAAAAACCGATGGAGAAAAACTGGGCCCCGACAACCACCAGAAGTATACCGAGATACAACAACGGCCTGTCGGACAACGCTTCATTGTGAAATATTTTGATATACGCCATGTATAAATTGATTCCGCCGCCTATTACGAGCGACAGCACCCCGATGCTTCCGAAAAAATGCATCGGACGGTTCATGTACGTACTCACAAACATCAGGGTCAGCAGGTCCAGAAAGCCATGCATAAATCTCGACAGACCGAATTTGGTCTTGCCGTACTTGCGGGGATGATGCTTTACTTCTTTCTCCGTAATCCGGTCATACCCTTCCCAGTATGCGAGAAGGGGGACATACCGATGCAACTCCCCGTGCAGATGAATATGCTCGATCACTTCCCGGCGATAAGCTTTCAACCCGCAATTAAAATCATGAAGATGGATACCGGTCACCCAACGTGTCACCATATTGAAAAACCGGGATGGGATGGTTTTTGAAATCGGGTCGTTACGCTTCTTCTTCCAGCCACTCACCAGATCGTTTCCGTTCTTCAGTAATTCAATCATGGCCGGTATCTCGCCCGGATCATCCTGAAGATCCCCATCCAGCGTCACCACATATCGCCCGCGTACGTTGTCGAATCCGGCCTGCAACGCAGTGCTTTTCCCATAGTTTCGCTGCAATCGAATCCCGTGAATCCAGCGGTATTGAGTCCGCAGACGCTTGATTTCCTCCCATGTATTATCACCTGAGCCGTCATCAATCAGCAACACTTCAAACGAGTCTTCCTGAAGCACCCCGTGAATCCCGGAAACAAGTTCTTCAAGAGACTGGGATTCTTCATAGACCGGTACAACCAGACTGACCTCAATACCGCTCTGGGTATGAATTTGTTGTTTTTGTTGAGTTGAAATCTCCAAAAGTTTGCAACTTAGATTAAAACTTATAATATATGCTGGGTACCGGAAGGTTCTGTATTTTCTGTAATAGAAGGCTTTGCAAAACCAAGATTTTTGTTCAAGTTCAAAGCCAGAGGGAT
>JBBDNC010000141.1:0-2870 GCA_040877875.1 Balneolaceae bacterium
GTGCCTGCATGGCCTCTTCCGCAAATCAAAACCCGTCCCTGACTTACATGGCTCTTACCGCCAGAGCTGCAAACCATGCGGTGGAAGAATTAAATAAACAGAATCTGTAACAACACAGGAGTTCAATATGAGTATGGACAGAAGAGAAGCGATCAAACGAACGGCAATGATCATGGGAGGCCTTGTATTTGCCCCCAGTGCAATCGGAGTTTTAAATGGATGCCGGGCACGGCCCTCCCTGGAATGGTCTCCCGAACTGTTTAGTGCCGGTGAGGCCCATCTCGTCTCCGTTTTGTCTGATGTAATTCTTCCTGCTGACGATACCCCCGGTGCAAGAGATTTGGGGGTACCGGCTTTTATTGAGGAAATGGTACATCAGGTCTATACAGAGGAGAACAGGACTCGCTTCCTGGATGGACTGAATGCGTTTGACCGTGAAGCTCAAAATCAATTGGGCAGCCGTTTTGTTGACGCAGCCCCGGAGCAACAATATGAATTTGCCGAAAGTAAAAACCGGGAGGCGATCGAGGGGGCTTCCGGTGAATCTGAAACCCCTTTTTTCCTGATTTTCAAGGAACTGACTATGCTTGGCTACTTTACAACCGAAACAGGGGCCACTCAGGTATTGCGTTATGAAGCGGTTCCCGGAAGATATGACGGATGTATTCCCTTCGAAGAAGTAGGAAGAACCTGGGCTACCTGACAGGTGGAAAGGGGGGTCATCAGCCACTCCTCAGGTCACGGAGAAAATCCGGGCGAAGAGAAACGATATCGGCAAGAGTACGAGGGTGAGGCCTCCTGCCGGAAATCCTGCAAATCCGGCTGCCAGCGCACTGTTGAGCAGGATCAATGAAAGGACTCCCCGTTTTACTGCTTTTCTGATAAAGGAAGGAGTTGGATTTCGGGCTGCTCTTGCGAAGGGAGGGAGCACAATCCCCGAAAAGAGGAGGATGAAAGGCAGGGCGGTGAATAGTTGATAGGAAGGGTAAAGAGCAAGTAAAGCCAGTCCTGCTATGACGAGAGTGACCCCGCCAAGCGCCGTTAATCCATAACCTTTACTCCCTCCGTGTACTTCACCCTGGCTGATGAGGGTGATTGAACCGATATAAAAGAGGGGAAAGATCGCTATAAACCCTGTCTGGAGAATCATTGCCGGAAGAATACTGACCCCTAATATCAAATTCCCGCCTCTGCATAGTCCCATAAAAACAGGACCCCAGAATGCAGAATGTTTTGCTTGTGCATCGTAGTACAGGGCACATACTGCAATTCCGGATGCCAGGATACCGGAGATTCCGCTTACCCAAAATGCTGCTGTAATCCCTCCGGAAAGCAGCACTGTTCCCAGAATTCCCGCACCCGCCCGGGAGATCCGTCCACTGGGAATGGCTCTTTCGGGCCGTTCTTTGGCATCCAGCTCCGCGTCAAACACATCATTGAATACAACTCCGCCCCCGTATAAACCAAAGGTTGAGATAAGCAGCCAGCCAAGGCCGGCAGGCGAAGCGGAAAATGGAGATCCGGTAACAAGGATGACTCCCCCCGCTGCAGCATAACCGGCCAGAATATCCGCAAATGCCGTTACGATATTGGCAGGTCGAATGAGTTCAAGTAATGCCCGTAATTTACTGGTAAACAATTAGTTAATGTTATATAACAGGTTTATAAAAGTGAAAGACAACCAACAACTGCCAGCCCGGGTCTTCCCTTTTCCATTGTACACCCGATCCGACAGGGTTTAATTTTTCCAGTCATCAGGCAGATTTTTTCCCATCCGTTCCGTTCATGCGGGAACCCCGACAACGGATAACGAAATCCTGAAAACAGTCCGCTATCAGCTCATCATTCTATAATGATATCATCTTTCGATGGCTCATCTTCTTCCACGAAAGGCCGGTGTCCGCCTCGCAAAACGGTATTGCCACTGAAGGTCTTTCTTTGATCAATTAAAGGCCGGTTGAGCCAGTCTTCTTCTTTGAACTCACCGCTTTGTCCATATGCATCCAATGCATTCTGGTAACAGACTTTCCTGACGTCCTCTTCAGAGATTCCTTTTTGGAGCATCAGTTTGGCAGTCTTAGGCACACCGAGCGGATCACTGTGTCCCCAGTCTGCGGCACTGTCAATAAATATGCGCTCGGATCCGTGTTGTTTTACAAGGTCAGCCATTCTTTCATTTCCCATTTTCGTGCCGGGATAGATGGTAAACGCAGTCCAGTAGCCACGATCCAGTACATCCTTGAAAGTCTCTTCATTATTGTGATCAATAATCACTTTGCCGGGATCCAAATCGTGTTCCTCACACAGATCCATACTTCGCAGGGTTCCTTCCTTTTTGTTTCGGTGAGGAGTATGAATCAGAACCAACATATCCAGTTTTTTGGCCAGTTCCAGTTGTTGATGAAAGTACTTCTCTTCCAGGTCGGTCATGTCGTCGTAACCGATTTCGCCGATGGCCACGACTCCCTCCTTACTGGCATAACGGGGAATAAGGTCCATCGCTTCCTCCGCCAGGGCTTCATTGTTGGCTTCTTTGGCGTTTAATCCGATTGTACAGTAATGGCGGATTCCAAATTGCCCGGCTCTGAAGCGTTCCCATCCGACGATCCAGCTAAAATAATCAAGCATGGTTCCGGAATTCGTTCGAGGCTGTCCGACCCAGAATGCCGGTTCAATCACCGCAACGACCCCGGCTTTGCGCATCGCCCGATAGTCGTCAGTAGTTCTGGAGATCATGTGTACGTGCGGGTCAATAAACATCATATCTTCAAATGACATAAGTAAGCTTGTTTTAAATTATACATTTAGGGAAATACTAGAAGGCTTTGCAAAACCCGGTCTTTTGCCCAATCTTTGCGTTATCGAAATTT
>JBBDNC010000142.1:0-15809 GCA_040877875.1 Balneolaceae bacterium
GATTTCAACCGACCGATAACGCAGGCATTGGGCAAAAGACCGGTTGTGCAAAGCCGTCAATAAATGTAAAGTAATTAAGTATGGTTATTCGGAATCCGTTACAGGTTATAGAGAACTCTACTGACATCTCCAAATCCAAACGGGATCGGCCAGATGTCAATACCCATGTCCTTTATAACAATCGTCCGGGTACCTGAATGGAATAACCGGCAATCAATAACCGATATCTCAACTGAACATTCATAATTCATAATTCATAAACTAACTAAATAAAGCATGCAAGCTAAAACCTATTATAATTCAGACGCTGACTTAAATGTCCTGTCCCAAAAAACCGTAGCCATTATCGGATATGGGAGCCAGGGCCACGCCCACGCATTGAATCTGAAGGAAAGCGGGGTTGAAGTGATCGTCGGACTTCGAAGTGGCAGCTCGTCCGTCCGGGAAGCTAAAGATAAAGGATTGGCTGTCTACGAACCCGCCGAAGCCGCAAAGAGAGGGGATATTGTCATGATCCTGATCCCCGACCAGTTTCAAAAGGATTTTTATGAAGAACATATCGAACCGAATCTTGAGAAAGGAAATGCCCTGGCATTTGCCCATGGTTTCAATATCCATTTCGATCAGATCGTACCTCCGGAAAATGTAGATGTCTTTATGGTTGCCCCGAAAGGGCCCGGCCACCTGGTGCGCAGAGTGTATGCCGAAGGTTCCGGCGTCCCCTGTCTGTTTGCCGTTTACCAGGACTTTACCGGCACGACAAAAGATACGGCTCTTGCTTACGCCAGAGCTATCGGAGGCACCCGGGCCGGAGTACTGGAGACGACTTTCGAAGAAGAAACCGAAACCGACTTGTTTGGTGAACAGGCTGTTCTCTGCGGCGGGGTTTCAGAATTGATCAAGGCGGGCTTTGAAACTCTGACCGATGCCGGTTATCAACCCGAAATTGCTTATTTCGAATGTCTCCACGAATTGAAACTCATTGTAGACCTGATATATGAAGGCGGAATCGAAGGAATGTATTACTCGGTGAGTGATACCGCCGAATACGGCGGGCTGACCCGAGGTACGGATGTCATTGACGAGGAGACCCGGAAACGCTTTAAGAAAATTCTCAAGGACGTTCAAAACGGATCGTTTGCAAAAGAATGGATTGAAGAAAACAAAAAAGGAACTCCCGTATTAAACAATCTCAGACAACAATTAGGCGATCATCAGATCGAGAAAGTTGGAAAGCAGCTCCGATCGATGATGGACTGGATTCCGCAACAGGGAAATCAACAAAAAACTGAAGCTTAAGACTCACCCCATGTCTACATCTATTCAAATATTCGATACCACTCTTCGCGACGGTACTCAGGGAGAAAAGGTTTCCTTTTCTGCCGAGGATAAAGTGCGTATTGCCGAAAAGCTGGATCAGTTTGGAATAGATTATATCGAAGGTGGATGGCCCGGCTCGAATCCGAAAGACATGGCCTTCTTTGAGATGGTAAGGGACCGTGAGTTCAGGCACTCCAAAATTGTCGCTTTCGGCAGTACCTGCCGGGCAGGATCCCCGCCGGAAGAGGATGCCAATCTTCAGGCTTTGATTGCCGCGGATACCCAGGCTGTTTCCATCTTCGGTAAAACATGGCTGTTACATGTAACAGACGCCCTGAAGATTACCCCTGAAAAAAATCTGGACATCATCTCACAATCGATATCCTACCTTAAAAAATATGGCAAGGAAGTCATTTACGACGCCGAACACTTTTTCGACGGATATAAACACGATCCTGAATATGCACTTGAAACACTGCAAAAAGCTGAAGAAGCGGGAGCGGATGTCCTGGTGCTCTGTGATACGAATGGGGGGACCCTGACTCATGAAATTACCGGGATTATTCATGAAGTAACCGGCAAGACAGGGGCAAAACTTGGAATTCATGCTCATAATGACAGTGAACTAGCGGTTGCAAACACCCTGGCAGCCGTGAACGCCGGCTGTACTCATGTCCAGGGAACGGTGAACGGTTATGGAGAACGGTGTGGAAATGCGAATTTGTGCTCGGTTATACCGAATCTTCAAATCAAACAGGACTACTCGTGTATCCCTGATGATCAGCTTCGGAATCTCTCCATGCTTTCCCGGTTTGTCAGCGAAGTAGCCAACCTGAACCCGGACAACAAGCTGCCTTATGTGGGACGAAGTGCCTTTGCACACAAAGGGGGGATTCATGTCAGCGCAGTGATTAAGAACGAACAGACTTACGAACATGTAACCCCTGAGTCGGTCGGAAACAATCGGCGTGTACTGGTCTCCGACCTTTCAGGAAAAAGCAATGTCAATTACAAATCGGACGAGCTGGGGATCAAACTGGACAAGAACGGCCAAAATGCTCCCCGAATAGTCCGGAAACTTAAAGAACTTGAAAATGAAGGCTATCAGTATGAAGCGGCAGAAGCTTCATTTGAACTGATGGTAAAGAAAATCACGGAACAGGGAGCTGACTTCTTCACCCTTGAAGGGTTCAGGGTAATTGTAGAGAAGAATACCACCGGCGAAAGCCGTGCCGAAGCAACGATACGTATCAATGTGAACGGCCGGATCGAACACAGTGCCGCTGAAGGAAGCGGCCCGGTTCACGCCCTGGATCAGGCACTGCGTAAAGCTCTCATTAAGTTCTATCCGAAGATCGCCGATATTCAATTACAAGACTACAAGGTAAGGGTCCTGAATGGAAAAGAAGGCACCCATTCCGGCGTCCGGGTGCTGATTGATTCCGGATTAGACACCCAGTCATGGGGGACTGTCGGCGTCTCGAAAAACATTATTGAAGCAAGCTGGCAAGCATTAAGCGACAGTATAAACTATTACCTGTTGCATAATGAATCCCCGAACCCCGAACCGGTCGAAGATCAACCGGATAAAACTAAAAATGAACCCGATTCTGAAGCCTCTGTAAAAACCGATCCACATTCAAACGGATAGGGCGTCATCGAGCCGGAACACAAATGAACAGATGAATTTAACCGATTGCAACGTTATACAAAATAGAAATCAACACTGAAGCTCATGGAAAATCAAATCACAATATTCGATACGACCCTTCGAGATGGAGAACAATCGCCCGGATTCAGCATGAATCAATCCGAGAAACTGCGGCTGGCTCTTCAACTTGAACGTCTGCAGGTGGATGTGATTGAAGCCGGATTTCCCATTGCTTCGGAAGGTGATTTCAATACGATCAGGGAAATTGGCAAGCAGGTGAAATCCTGCAAGATCGCAGCCCTGGCACGAACCAAACAGGAAGATATCCGGAAAGCGGCTGAATCCCTGGAATATGCCGTAAAACCCCGTATCCATACGTTTATTGCCACTTCGGATATCCATATGAAATACAAACTCAAGTTAGAACGGGAAGAGGTCCTCGAGGCTGCTGTAAAGGGAGTTGAGCTTGCCAAATCCTATTGCGATGAAGTGGAATTTTCAGCCGAAGATGCTTCCCGCAGTGATCCTGAATTTTTGTATCAGATTTTTGAAGCTGTCATTGATGCCGGAGCACAAATTATCAATGTGCCGGATACGGTGGGGTATGCGCTGCCCTGGGAGTACGGGGAGTTGATTGGCAATATTCGAAAAAATGTACCGAACATTGATCGTGCGGATATCAGCGTACACTGTCATAACGATCTCGGCCTCGCCGTCGCAAATTCACTGATGGCCGTCCGGAAGGGTGCAACACAGATTGAATGTACAATTAATGGAATTGGCGAACGTGCCGGAAATGCTTCGCTGGAAGAGATTGTCATGGCGATGACCACCCGGAAGAGTGATTTCAACATGACAACGAATATCAAGTCGGAGGAGATCTATACCTCCAGCAGAATTTTGGCTGAAATCACAAATAACTCCGTTCAACCCAATAAAGCCATTGTGGGAGCCAATGCATTTGCCCATGAAGCGGGCATCCATCAGCATGGGGTGCTGAATAACCCGCTTACCTATGAGATTATGACCCCGGAATCCGTTGGGCTTACGTGCAACCGAATTGTTCTTGGAAAACACTCCGGCCGGTTTGCCCTGGGTAAAAAACTTGAAAATCTCGGCTACAAGTTGGGCAAGGAGGAACTGAATCAAATTTATGCGCGGTTCACCCACCTTGCCGATGACAAGAAAGTGATCACCGATAATGACCTGATGTTCCTGATGGACGAGATATTTCCATACAAACAGGTATCCGGTGATTCAACCGTATCCAGACCTCAGTAATTATAAAATATAACGATCCATGAATATCCGCCGGTGGTTGGATACAAATGTTTATGAATGCGGATCCAGCTTATATGCAGAAGAAGTAACAACAGAAGAATACAGTCATAACAATCGAAAATCTTAAAATACCTATCAATCCAATGGGAATGACCTTAACTGAAAAAATTCTGGCCAACCACAGTGGAGAGAAATCCGTGAAGCCCGGCGATAACGTCTGGGTAGATGTGGATGTCCTGATGACACACGATGTATGTGGCCCGCCGGCCATTTCGATTTTTGAAAAACAATTCGGAGAGAATGCCAAAGTCTGGGACAAAGACAAAATGGTCATTATTCCGGATCACTATATTTTCACAAAAGACAAATATGCCAACCGGAATGTGGATGTTCTCCGCGCTTTTGCAGCCAGCCAGGATCTGCCGCATTATTATGACGTGGGCACGGACCGCTATAAGGGAGTTTGCCATATCGCCCTTCCGGAAGAAGGATTTACCCGGCCTGGCGAAGTCCTGTTCGGAACCGACTCCCATACGTGTACAGCCGGGGCATTCGGCCAGTTTGCAACGGGAATCGGCAATACCGATGCCGCCTTTATTATGGGGACCGGAAAGTTATGGGTCAAAGTACCGGAAACGATGCGGTTTATCTTTGAAGGCGATAAACTCCCCCCCTACCTGATGGCGAAGGACATTATTCTTCAAATTATCGGGGATATCGGGGTGGACGGTGCCACCTACCGGACGATGGAATTTGCCGGCCCCGGGATCAAAGCCCTGACACTTGAAGACCGGATGACCATAACCAATATGGTGATTGAGGCAGGAGGAAAAAACGGAGTTGTGGAACCGGATGAATTGACGGAAGAGTATGTGCGAAAGCGTACCGACAAACCCTTTACACCGGTTTACAGTGACCCGGATGCCAAATATCACAGTGTCCGCCATTATAACCTTGAAGAACTGGTGCCCATGGTGGCAAAGCCACACAGCCCGGACAACAAGGCCAAAGCTTATGAATTGGAAGGCACACCCCTTACGCGGGCCTATATCGGCTCCTGTACCGGAGGGAAACTTTCCGACTTTGTAGCAGCCGCTGAAATCATCGATGGCAATACGTTGAAACTGGATACCTATATCGTTCCGGCCACGACGGAAATAGCCCGGGGCATGGAGACCGAAAAGGTGAATGGCAAACCCCTGATCGAGATATTTAAAGAGGCCGGGTGCAAAATCGGAAGAGCTTCCTGTGCAGCCTGTCTCGGCGGACCCGAAGATACCTTCGGCAGGTTGAACAGCGACGAAGTATGTATTTCATCCACCAATCGTAACTATCCGGGCCGTATGGGGTCCAAGCAAGCCCAGGTATATCTTGCCTCCCCCTATACGGTAGCGGCATCCGCGATTACAGGAAAAATCACAGATCCGAGGGTGTTTATCCAGGAAACGATTATCTGAGTGGAATGCAATGGCAGAGGCGTAACAAAGAAGTGAGAAGGCAGATACGGAAAATGGAATCAGGCATTTTATATATAGACGACGAATTAACAACAGGTCGTTTTGGCCTTTCATTTTAGCAGTTAACTCTGAATGATTGAATCCATCTGCCTTTTGCGTTCTGTCTTGTAATAACCGAATTATAATGTGAACCGAAGCAAATAACTAAACATGATTAAAGGAAAAGCCTTCGTATTGGGCAAAAATATTGATACGGATCAGATCATACCGGCCGCACATTTGGTATATAGCCTGGATGATCCGGAAGAGCGAAAATTTTATGGCCGTTATGCTCTCTCGGGTGTACCGGATGCCGAGTCCGGACTACCGGAAGGTGGAATTCCGCTTGTAAAAAAAGAACAGTTTGAAAGTGAATTCAGCATCATTGTCGGTGGGCCGAATTTTGGCTGTGGGTCTTCCCGGGAGCATGCTCCGGCAGCTCTGAAGATTGCGGGAATCGAAGCAATTATATCCCCCACTTATGCCCGAATATTTTACCGCAACTCGGTAGACGGCGGATTTCTCATTCCTTATGAAAGTTTTGAAGATCTGAGCAATAAAGTTCAAACTTACGATGAGCTGGAGATCGACCCGGAAGAACATGTGGTCCGGAATCTCACACAGAATGAAAACTATGATATCAAGCCTCTCGGAAGTGTGGCCGAAATCGTACAATCCGGTGGGATATTTGAATATGCACGCAAACACGGGATGATGCCATCATGAAACATTTTAATATTGTGACTCTGCCCGGCGATGGAATTGGCCCTGAAGTTACTTCTGCAGCCGTCCGGATCCTTGAATCTGTTTGTGGTAAATATGACGTGTCGCTTGAAATCAGCGAACACAAGATCGGAGGCGTCAGTTATGAAACATTCGGCACACCGATCACAGAAGAGGCCCTTGAAGATTGTAAAAAATCTGACGGCGTGCTGCTGGGAGCGGTCGGCGGACCCAAATGGGATACACTCGACAAGGATTTGAGGCCTGAGGCTGCCTTGCTTCGATTGAGAAAGGAACTCGGAGTCTATGCCAACCTCCGCCCTGTCTTTGTACACAAGGTCCTTAGAAGTGCTTCCAGCCTGAAAGAACACGTTCTTGAAGGAGTCAACATTTTGATTGTCCGGGAATTGACCGGCGGCATTTACTTTGGCCGGCCCAGGTATACTCAAGAAGAAGACGGAATTACTTTTTCCGTGGATACCCTGCGATACAGTGTTCCCGAAATAGAACGGGTCGCACACAAAGCATTTGAAGCAGCCGCCAAACGATCTTCTAAAATCTGTTCGGTCGACAAGGCAAATGTTCTCGAAAGTTCCCGGCTCTGGCGAAAAACAGTAAACCGAGTCGCAGGGGATTACCCTGAAATCACTCTCGAACATATGCTGGTTGACAACTGTGCCATGCAGTTAGTCCGGCATCCCAAACAGTTTGATGTAATACTAACCGGCAATCTCTTCGGAGACATTCTGAGCGATGAAGCTGCTATGCTCACCGGTTCGATCGGCATGCTGCCGTCAGCCAGCCTGGGCGACGGTATCGGACTCTATGAGCCCGTGCACGGCTCAGCTCCGGACATTGCCGGGCAGAATATTGCCAACCCGCTGGCAGCCATTGCCTCCGTTGCTCTGATGTGCCGGTATTCGCTGGGACTCGAAGAGGCAGCCGAAGAAATTGAATCGGCTATTTCAGAATTTCTTGCCGCAGGATACCGGACGGCAGATATATTTTCACAACAAAATAAGAATGAAACACTGCTTGGAACCCGGGAGACCGGAGAAAGGATCCATGAAATTCTACACCAAAAACAGGAACCCACACTGAAAGACTAATGTCAGTTACATCCACTGAAACGGAAAATAATCCCGATTTACAAACCCTGTATGATCAAATAGAGATCCGGCAGGTGGTAGAAAGCCGTCTTGAAACCGTTAACCTGGAGGATCCGGGTTTCGGTACAGTATTTTCCGACCATATGGCCGTCATTGAATACAGTGAACGCGATCACCGGTGGAGAACTCCACGGATCACGCCTTATGACGACTTCAGTTGTCCCCCCGCTTTAATTGCCCTTCATTACGGACAATCCGTTTTTGACGGAATGAAAGCGTTTACAACGGCTCGTAATTCTATTGAACTGTTTCGGCCCGACATGCACATTGGCCGGCTGAACCGGTCCTGCCGCCGGCTTTGTATCCCGGAATTAGACAGCGAAGTTTTCCTGAAAACCCTGCGAACCCTGATTCATCTCGATCAAGAATGGGTACCCGTCAAACGAGGCAACGCACTTTATATACGCCCGCTTATTTTCGGAACCGATGCAAATCTGGGAGTACGCCCTTCAAAAAAATACACTTGTCTGATCATGACCTCTCCGGTAGGCGCTTATTACAAGGAGGGAATTAACCCGGTCAGCCTTACAACAAATCCTGATTATGTACGGGCAGCCCGGGGCGGAGCCGGAGCAGCCAAAACCTCCGGTAATTACGGATCCACCCTGCTCCCGGCGCAAAAAGCCAAAGAAGAGGGCTATACTCAAATTCTCTGGCTGGATGCCAGGGAGTACAAATATGTGGAAGAAGTCGGCACTATGAATATCTTTTTCAAATTCAAAGACAAACTGGTCACCCCGCCGGCCGAAGGGACGATTCTACCGGGCGTTATCAGGGATTCGGTTATTCAGATGGCTCGCAACTGGGGAATTCCGGTAGAAGAACGCCGTATATCCATTGACGAAGTGTTTGAGGCTCATGCCGAGGGTACGCTTCAGGAAATCTTTGGAAGTGGAACCGCGGCTGTCATTTCGCCGGTCGGGAAAATAGCACATAAAGGCCGGACCCTCGAAACAGATATGAAGCAACCCGGCACATTTACAAAAAAAATGTACGATGCGATTACTGCGATCCAGTATGGCGAGCAAAAAGATCCTTTCTCATGGATGCTGCCCGTTGTGGATTGACCTCACACAAACAGGCACATAAAAAAGCCAGGTGGTAGAACACCTGGCTTTTTATTTTCCGGTTCTTTTTTAATTATTCAGAGACCTGTATATCTTGGAACTATGGTTTTACATCCTAAAGAAAATCGTAAACAGACACTTGGTGAAGAAATTGCCAACAGTATCAGCCATGGAGCCGGTTTTATCGGTGCCGTGATGGCTGCGCCGTTTCTGATTTTCTATGCCGCTCAACACGGAGACGCCTGGACTGTTGCCGGGGTATCGGTTTTCATCTCCACTGCAATGGCCCTTTACCTGTCTTCTGCGGTTTATCATGCGGTAAAAGCAGCTCCGGTGAAAAAATTGTTTCGAATCATCGATCATGCCGCCATTTTTCTATTGATTGCCGGTACCTATACCCCTTTCACCCTCGGTATTCTTCGCGGAGTCTGGGGATGGACACTTTTCGGTCTTATATGGAGTATTGCTCTCGCGGGCATCATCTTTAAAGTCGTCGTTGGTGCCCGATATCCAAAAATATCTACCGCTCTCTACTTATTGATGGGTTGGCTGGCCGTCATTGCCGTCAAACCTTTTTGGGAAGCCATTCCGGTCGAAGGTTTGCTTTGGATTGCGGCAGGCGGACTCGCCTATACACTGGGAGTAATCTTTTATGCCTTGCCCCAACTTCGTTATGCCCATTTTATCTGGCATCTCTTCGTATTAGCCGGAACGGCCAGTCATTTTATTGCAGTCATGTATTACTCCTATTAACAGGAATTTGCCTGGCAGATAGTTTTTCAAGGCCAATTGAAAAATCCGGGCCGGGTTTTTCGCTTTGGCTTTAACCAATGGTCAAATGAAATAAATGATTACTCATGAAAATTAAGATTCAAACACTTGATAACGGCCGGCATATGGAAGCCTCCAATGAAGAAGGGGGCTCCATCAGGATGGACGGAAGCCGGAGCATCGGCGGGCTGGAAGGAGGGTTGAGTCCGATGCAGCTTCTTTTGGCAGCATCAGGCGGTTGTAGTACAATAGATGTTTTGGGAATCTTGAAAAAACAAAAACAGAACGTAAAAGAAATTAACGTCGAAGTAGACGGAGACCGTCAAAAGACAGGTACCTATTCCGAATTCAAAACCATTCATCTCCATTATACTGTAAAAGGAGATCCGGATCCTCATAAAGTAGAGAGGGCGATCGACCTTTCACTGGGAAAATATTGCTCGGTATCCAAAGCCCTTGAAAAAACAACCCGTATTACAACCAGCTTCGAGATCCAAAAGGAGACTGATTAGTCTTTCATTTTTGATTCCTCAAATTGGCCATGAAACCTGTACATTACTTCACTTTAACTCTTCAATTTATTACCTAAGCCTGTTGAACGAAAGGGCTGCCAAAATGTATACAGAACTTGTGCGGATATGAATAAAAAGAACTTTGAAACTGACGCCATTCGAACCCAAACCAAAACGACCGGAGAACGGGAACACTCTACCCCTCTCTATATGACCTCCAGCTATGTTTTCGAATCGGCTGAACAGGCACGAGCCCTGTTTGCCAATGAAGTTGAGGGAAATGTTTACAGCCGTTATTCCAATCCGACGGTAGATGAGTTTATTGAAAAAATGTGCCGGCTTGAGGATGTCAAGGCAGGAGTGGCAACTGCGTCCGGCATGGCGGGAGTCTTTTCCACTCTTGCAGGCCTCCTCATACAGGGCGACCACGTTCTCGCCTCCCGATCCCTCTTTGGCTCCACTCATCAGATATTAAGTGAAATCCTGCCCGGCTGGGGCATTTCGTTTGATTATGTAGATATCCATTCTCCTGAAAAATGGGAAGAGAAGATTCAAGAGAATACCCGTATGCTCTTTCTGGAAACCCCTTCTAATCCGGGCCTGGATCTTATCGACCTGGAGTGGGCGGGCAAACTGACAAAAGCACATAATCTGATCCTGGCGGTAGATAATTGCTTTGCGACCCCCTATCTCCAAAAACCGGCTGAATACGGTACGGATATCATTATTCACTCTGCTACCAAATTTATAGACGGGCAAGGCCGTGGAATCGGGGGGGTGATCGTAGGCAAGGAAAAATATATAGAAGAGCTGCAGTTTTTTACACGGCATACCGGACCGGCCCTCTCCCCTTTTAATGCCTGGCTTTTCAGTAAAAGCCTGGAAACCCTGCCTGTCCGGATGGAGCGTCACTGCGACAATGCCGAAACCCTTGCGGATTTTCTGGCTGGGCATGAAAAAGTAAACTGGGTCAAATACCCCTTTCACAAAGACCATCCGCAATATGAACTTGCAAAAAAACAGATGAAACGGGGGGGTGGAGTAGTCACTTTTGAAATCAAAGGGGGGTATGAACAGGCCCGTACTTTTATCGACCGGGTAAATATGCTTTCCCGGTCCGCCAATCTCGGAGATACACGTTCGATCGTAACCCATCCTGCTTCCACAACCCATTCAAAACTCAGTGAAAAAGAAAGGGATGCAGTGGGGATAACCCCCGGACTCATCCGGATTGCCGTAGGCCTGGAAGCGATGGAGGATATCCTCTCAGATATCGAACAAGCCCTCTCACTTTAATGTTGAAACGAAATCGCCAGTTTAATCGCTGGCAATCTTCAGTCAACTACAATTTTAAACAGATTTTTCCTATCTTTGTTTGTTGAAGGATCCGTCCTTCTGATAGAGGTTCGGGACTTTCAGGACGATCCAGGAGAAACCATCACAAACATGACAGCAACAAACCACATAAAATCAGCTTCCCTTTTTTGCCGGCAGACGTGTAGTATTACATGCTGTTGCTGCTGTTGTTGTTGTTGAATCCGATCTGCTTGTCCTGATCCGACTTCTACCCTTTCAGGACATCCGGCAGACACGACGGAAATTAACGAGTCTGAATCCGTCGTTCCTTTTCTGATGAATTCCCAGTCAAATCAATATTTTATACTATACAGGCCATACAGATGAGTACTTTGAACATTCTTGAAAACCCGGATACCCTGCCTGGCAGAACTCTTGATAAGCTTTCAGCTTTTATCGGGAACACTCCCCTGTTTCCCATTTCCAATTTAATTAAAAATCCGAAAGTGTCCGTGTTGGCAAAACTGGAATGGCAGCAATTCGGTGGTAGTGTCAAGTCGCGCCCCGCCTTTCGCATTATAAAGGATGCAATCGCTCACAACAATCTGGATGGTAATAAGCACATCCTGGATGCCAGCAGTGGAAATACCGGTATCGCCTATGCCCAGATCGGAGCAGCATTGGGGATTCCAGTCACTTTGTGCCTGCCTGAAAATGCATCGGATGAGCGAAAACAGATCCTGCGCGCATTGGGAGTTCATATTGAATTTACATCCCGAATGGGAGGAACGGATGAAGCCCAGGAAATGGCTCTAAAACTCTACAAGGAATATCCCGAAAAGTATTTTTATGCGGATCAGTATAACAATGAAAGCAACTGGAAAGCCCATTATGATACGACTGCACCTGAAATCTTGAAACAATCGCAGGAGACTGTCACTCATTTTGTGGCCGGCCTGGGGACTACCGGGACGTTTACAGGTACCGGCCGCCGGTTGAAAGAAGTGAATCCCGATATTCATCTGACAGGCTTGCAGCCTGATATTTCCATGCATGGCCTTGAAGGATGGAAGCATCTGGAAACGGCACGGGTCCCGGGCATCTATGATCCGACGCTTGCAGACGATGTGCGTACGATTAAAACTGAACAGGCCTATGAAACGGTAAAACTGGCGGCTGCGAAAGAAGGCCTGTTATTGAGTCCGTCGTCAGCCGCCAATTTGGCCGCCTCCCTCCAACTTGCTGAAGAGATCGACGAAGGGGTCATCGTTACGGTGTTTCCGGACGATGCAAATAAATATGGTGAAATTATGAATCAGCTCATATAAATCTGAGAATATGAATGTGTGGATCGACCCGAGAGTAGCAGACAGAATCCGTAAACATGGTGAAGAAACTTATCCTTTTGAATGTTGTGGGTTTTTTTTCGGTAAAGAAGGCGAAACCCGGTCTGTGACACAGATGTGGCCAGTATCCAATGCAAAAAAAGGGGATCAACGGAAGCGATTTGAAATTGATCCGGCGGATTATCAAAAAGCGGAAAAGTATGCATTGAAAAATAATCTGGATTTTCTGGGCGTTTATCATTCACATCCGGATCACCCGGCAGTTCCCTCGGAACATGACCGCAAAGTCGCAATGCCTTTTTTTTCCTATATCATTGTATCTGTAAAAGATGGCAGCGCGGTCCGTCTACGATCGTGGAGATTAAATGAACAACGGCAATTTGATGAGGAAAAAGTGACGGAGATGGATTACACAAAGCAAACCCCCACATAAAGGAAAAATATTTTTTTGAAAATCTGACTCCTCAGGCGGCAGATTCAATTTATTTACACACCGGCCGGCGGGACCCCCTTCGCGAAAACAGAATTTATAGAGGGCTTTGAAAAACCAGGGGTTTTGTTCAATATCAAAGCCTGTCCGCCAGCCGGCGGATCGGAACCGCAGTTTATTAGGCATAAATGAGGATTTCGAATTCGCGAAAATGCTGAGATTGGGCAAAACAACGCTCATTTTTTGAACACGCAGTGATTTTGCAAAGCCCTCTTATAGTTACATATTTAATATTCATATACAAGAAAATTTGAACTAAACAATTCAGGAAAATTATGGCAACGATTATTATACCGACCCCCTTACGTAAATATACAAACCAGAAACGAAGTTTTGTGACAGATAAACAAAACCTTGAAGAAGCCTTGCAGCATTTGGTGGATGAATTCCCGGATGTGAAAAATAACTTGCTGGATGAAAAGGGGGAGGTACGATCGTATATCAAAATTTATATAGGAGATGACGAGGTAAACCCCGGTAAAAACGGATCTTACACCTTACAGGAGGATACTGAAGTCAGTATCGTTCCTGCAATCGCCGGAGGATGAACAACCGGCACAGCAGGCAAAACGAAGGACTCATCCGACCCTTGATGCCGCCGGTAAAAAACCTGTCCCCCGGTCCCTGTGTGGTAAATCTCCGAACACAAAAGTTATGGTTGGATTCCCGGGATGCTCCAACAAACTGAATAATTTAAACTGTACTCAAAAGCAGGTTAGAACTTTAAGATTATGACTCATTGGAAAGACATTGATTTTTCACGCGAAGAACTTTCGCATTACAGCCGTCATTTAACAATTCCTGAATTCGGAATGGAAGGACAAAAGAAACTAAAGGCCGCCAGTGTACTGGCTGTCGGTACCGGCGGACTCGGTGCTCCCATGTTGCAATATCTCGCAGCCGCCGGCGTCGGCACCATCGGGCTGGTTGATTTTGACACGATTGAAGCCAGTAATCTGCACCGGCAAATCCTTTTCGGGGTTTCCGATGTGGGGCGGCCCAAGGTAGAAGTAGCAAAAGAACGGCTGAAGGAAATCAATCCCCACATAGACATCAGAACTCATGAAGTTCGTCTGACGAGCGAAAATGCCATGGAGATTCTGAAAGACTATGACATCATCGCTGATGGCACGGATAATTTCCCCACCCGATACCTGATCAATGATGCCTCGGTCCTGCTGGGTAAGCCAAATGTTCACGGGTCTATCTTTCAGTTCGAGGGACAGATTTCAGTATTTAACTATACCGACAAGAACGGAAATCGCGGACCGAATTATCGTGATCTTTTTCCTGAACCACCCCCTCCCGGCCTGGTGCCAAGCTGTGCCGAAGCCGGAGTCCTCGGTGTACTGCCCGGAATCATCGGGTGCCTTCAGGCAAATGAAGTGATCAAAATCATTACGGAAATCGGAGAACCACTGTCCGGTAAATTATTCCTGTTTGATGCCCTGAGTTTTAAAACCCGGACAGTGAAAGTGACACATAACGAAGATAATCCCCTTACCGGTACAAATCAGACGATTCACGAGTTGATCGATTATGAGGAATTTTGCGGACTTCCGGGTGCCAACGGGGAGTCCGGTTTGGGTGAATCACAGGATGTACCGGAAGTAACCGTACAGGAATATAAATCCATGCTGGAACGGGGAGAAGACGTCCAGTTGATTGACGTACGGGAGCCCCATGAATATGAAATCGCCCAGATCGGGGGGGAGCTGATCCCTTTAAATACGATCCACGATCATATCGATGAAATCAGCCGGGACAAAAAAGTAGTGGTCCACTGCCGGAGCGGCCAGAGAAGTGCAAAAGCCATTCGTCAGCTTCGTGATGCCCATGGATTTAACAATCTCTATAATCTGAAAGGCGGGATCCTGGCCTGGTCTGAGCAAATCGACGAGAGCGTCCCCCAGTATTAAGGGGTCAGAGAGTAAAAAAGCATTCACCGCTCATCCCTGTATCCGGCTCTTAAACCGGTTCCTTCATCATTAATTTCCGGATACCACGGACTCCCTGACGGATCCGTTCTTCGTTTTCAATGAGGGCGAACCGTACGTATGAGTCACCTTCTTCACCGAACCCGATTCCGGGTGACACCGCAACTCCCGCTTCTTTCAAAAGTAGTTTGGCAAATTCGAGTGAACCGAGATGTCGATACGGCTCGGGGATTTTTGCCCAGACAAACATGGTCGCCCTGGGTTTGGTCACCGGCCACCCGACTTCCCGAAGTCCTCTGACCAGCACATCCCTGCGTCTTGCATAACGGTCACTGATATCTTCGACATAATGCTGAGCTCCTCTCAAAGCTTCAATTGCAGCAATCTGGATCGGCTGAAACATCCCATAGTCAAGATAGCTTTTAATCCTGATGAGCCCGCCGATAACACTCGGATTCCCGGCACAAAATCCGACCCTCCATCCGGGCATATTATAACTCTTGGAAAGAGAAAAGGTTTCAACACCGATCTCCTTTGCACCGGGAACCTGTAACAGGCTGGGGGCACGATATCCGTCAAAACAGATATCCGCATAGGCAAGGTCGTGGATAACGAGCATTTTATTCTGAAGTGCAAATTCCACCACCTTTTCAAAAAATCTCGCATCAACCACTTCCGTAGTCGGGTTGTGGGGAAAATTCAGCATCAGTAATTTCGGAGGGGTCGGGCTGTCAAAATAGGCCTCTTTCA
>JBBDNC010000143.1:0-2847 GCA_040877875.1 Balneolaceae bacterium
ATCGCATCACAGTTTGACTCCACAGCACAAAAATTTTGCAACGCATCTTCAAAGTCACTCCCCAACCCACACCTTCCCTTCCGGATATGCATAGTCTGCCAGGGACTGAGATTTCATTTCGATTGAATATCCCGGTGCCGGCGGAGGCATATAATGTCCGTTCTTCATGACCACCGGTTCCAGAAAGTGCTCATGCAGGTGATCCACATACTCGATGATTCGGTTCCGCATCGAACCGGATACCGCTATATAATCAAACATCGACAAATGCTGAACGTACTCACATAACCCCACACCTCCCGCATGCGGACAAACCGGAATCTCAAACTTCGCGGCCATCAGCAGGATTCCCAGAAGTTCATTGACTCCACCCACCCGGCAACTGTCAATCTGGCAAAAATGCAAAGCTTCCGCCTGCATGAACTGTTTGAACATGACACGGTTTTGACAATGTTCACCGGTCGCCACTTTGACGGGAGCAATCTCCCGGGCTATCCTCGCATGACCCAACACGTCGTCGGGGCTCGTCGGTTCCTCGATCCAGAGGGGATTAAAACGGGAGAGTTTCTTCATATTCATAATGGCCTCCTCCACATCCCACTTCTGATTGGCATCCATCATCAGGGTTCTGTCCGGGCCGATTTCTTTTCGTATGATTTCTGCCCTTCTCATATCGTCTTCCAGGTCCGCTCCGACTTTCATCTTCACATGACTAAAGCCCTCGGCAACCGCTTCACGACAAAGTTTCCGAATTTTTTCATCCGGATAGCCGAGCCAGCCGGCCGAGGTCGTATAGGCCGGATAGCCATTCTCCAGTAAATGCTGGGTGCGTTGATCTTTTCCATCTTCCCTGTCCCTCAAAAGCGCCAGGGCTTCCTCCGGCGTCACCGCATCGGTTATGTAAGTGAAGTCGATACAACGAACGATCTCCTGCGGACTCATCTCACTCAGAAGTCTCCACAGCGGTTTCCCTTCTTTTTTCGCATACAAGTCCCATACGGCATTCACCACGGCTGCAGTGGCAAGATGAATAATACCCTTCTCCGGCCCAAGCCATCGCAACTGACTGTCGCCCGTCAAATCACTCCAGAACGATCCCATATCCGATGTGATATCGTCCAGTTCACGCCCGATCAATTTTTCAGCAAGCAGTTCGACGGCCGCACAACAGAGTTCATTTCCCCGGCCAATTGTAAATGTCAGGCCGTGTCCTTCGAGACCGTCATCATTTGTTTTCAGAATAAGATAGGCAGCAGAATAATCCGGATCGGGATTCATTGCATCGGAACCGTCCAGGGTCCGGCTGGTCGGGAAACGGATATCTTTGACGTGGGCTTCGGTGATAGTGATCGGCATGGATATTTATTGATTTTAATTTTTTGATTGGGTTAAGTGGGGGGAAGGCAGGGCCCGCCGGCCGGCGGGCCCTGCCTTCCAGTTTCGATCAAATTGATTTTCATCCCTTCGATCTCTAATATAGAGATAATAATAATTATCAGAAGCCAGACAGGGGGAAGTTTTATCCTCAGAAGTGATTCCGGAATTGCAGGTGTCTGTGAATGATATATTTTGAAAGAAACCTTGTTTACGAATGTTTACCGGTAAAACGACCCTGAAATACAATTCACTGATCTAACTGAAACACCTCACTTTTAACTTTACCCATGAAAAGAAAAGACTTCCTGAAACTCGGATCGGCCGGCCTGGCCGGTGCGGCAATGACTCCCTTGGCAATACCTCACAGGCCCCATTACAAAGCAAACCCCATCTCCCGGCCTCAAACCGGAGAAACACTGAAAAAGGGATTTATGCTGGGAACATTCCCATCGAACAACGACCTGTCCCTGTTGCAAAAATTTAAAATGATCCAAAGGGCGGGGTTTGACGGAGTGGAACCGGAAAGCGGGCTGGATCGGCCGGAAGTACTCCGGGCGAAAGAAGAGACCGGACTTGAAATCCCGAGCGTTGTGGTTTCCACGCACTGGTCCCAGCCTCTTACAAGTCCGGATCCATCGGTAAGGGAAGCCGGGCTGAACGGATTGAAAACCGCTCTCCACGACGCCGATGCTTTTGGAGCACAATGCATCCTTCTTGTCCCCGGAGTCGTCAACAGTGAAGTTTCCTACGATACGGTTTATCGCAGATCCCAGCAGCAAATCCGAAAAGTGCTTCCCCTGGCAGAGGAACTCGGAATAACAATTGCCATTGAAAACGTCTGGAATCATTTTCTTCTCAGTCCCATGGAAGCGGCCCGTTATGTAGACGAATTCGAATCCCCGTCAGTCGGCTGGTACTTCGACATCGGCAACATCATCAATTACGGCTGGCCGGAACACTGGATCCGAATTCTCGGTGAACGGATTGCCATGATACATATCAAGGAATTCAGCCGGCAAAAGCGCAACGATGAAGGCCTTTGGAGAGGATTCAATGTCAACTACCAGGAAGGTGACAATAACTGGCCGGAGATCATGAAAGCGTTACGTGAAACCGGCTACAGCGGGTACGGAATTGCCGAACCCCCATACCGTCCGGAGGGGGTTTCCACGGAAGAGTGGCTCCGGAACTATATAGCCGGAAGGATGGATGAAATTTTTGCGATGTAGATGCAGCGTATTACAACCTCAAAACCGTTGTCTCATGCAAGAGAGGGTTGAAAACAAGGCGCCGGGGGTTTCTACTTACGGCTATGCAACAACCCTATGCACAGCTTCTGTACATGAATATTTTATAAAGCAGCCGGATCGGATTCATTCTACGCCTGACAAACACCTATTGCATAAACAAGCCCCCGTTGACATCCACAGTTTCACCGGTAACAAAATCATTGTCAATGAGAAACCGGAT
>JBBDNC010000144.1:0-15692 GCA_040877875.1 Balneolaceae bacterium
TGAAAAGGCAAAACGCAGAACGCAAAATTTATTCTTCTCACTTCTCACTCTTTACCACTTTCCCGTCTACAATCACAACGGAAGCTTTAGTGGTGTATTCAAATGGATCCCCGTCAAAGAGAACGACATCTGCGTCTTTGCCGCTTTCAAGGGTTCCCACCCTGTTATCAATTCCCAAAACGGCAGCGGCGTCAATCGTGAGGGCCTTAAGGGCACTTTCATAATCCAGCCCGTTGGCTACAGCGATAGCTGCTTCAAAAAGAACCACACGCGTTTTCGGAACGTAACCTTCGTATCCGCTTTGGAACAGAACGGGGATCCCCTCTTCAGCAAGTTTGCCGGCTGTTTCAAAACTGGCGTTCTGTGTTCCCCCCGAGGTTCGTACCATGGTCGGATGAATGAGGACCGGAACCCCGGCCTGACTGATTTCTTCCTGTACGAGGTAAGCTTCAGCGGCCCCTTCGAGGAGCATCCTGAAACCGAACTCCCTTTGAAGGCGGAGGGCTGTCATAATGTCGTTAGCACGCTGGACATGAAACATTCCATAGATTTTACCCTCGATAAGATCGGCCATAATCTCCCTGGCCAGATCCTTTTCCGGGGGGTCGTCGGATTGTCGGTTCTCGGCATATTGTCGGCCGTTGATCAGTTGCTGTCGGAGAATGGCAACGGCTTTAGCCCGGGTCCCCGGTGTGCTGTAATCATTGTGGATGCCGGCTCCGAGTGTGATGGAAATGGCAGTAACTGAATCCACGAGCGCCTGATCGAGAGTATTACCGGAGGTTTTGGCAATCATCGTTTGGCCACTTACAACCGCCCCGGGCCCATGGCCGGTATGTACCGTGGTTATTCCCTTGTCCAAAAGAAACTTTACCAGATCTTCCCGGGCATTATAGGCGTCAATGGCCCGCAGTTCCGGCTGAAAGGCATTCGATAATTCAAGCTGGTCCTGATCGTGCTCCTGGTTCAGGATTCCCGACAAACCGACAACCGAACGGGCATCAATCAGGCCGGGGGTTACAACTTTCGCTTCATAAACCTCATAGTCGTTTGGGATAGAGACCCGGTCGGCCGCTCCCACCTGCTCAATTTTTCCATTCTGAATCAAAACCACACCGTCGGAAACAGGATCGCCGTTCATGGTATAGACGGTCTCCCCTTTTACAGCAATTTGGGCAGAGGCCTCTCCCGGATAGAAGGCGATAATCAATACACAAACGGATACTATACTTTTCAAAATATTCATCGGAGTCCCCCCTGGTGATCATCATGTCCATAGGATGTACGCTGGATAACCTTGTATCCACCGGTGGCATATTTTCGGTCTTCGGGATTCTCCCGGTCCCAGATCTTTTCACCGTTAATCCAGGTTTCCTCAATTTTTGTATAGACACTGAACGGGTCACCGGACAATACGATAAAATCTGCGTCTTTGCCGGTTTCGAGAGACCCGATCCGGTCTTCCAGATCCATCATCCGGGCATTGGCAAGGGTCACGGATTCAAGTGCTTTTTCCCGGCTCATGCCTTCCCGCATACCAAAGGCGGCCGACCGTAAAAAAAGACGGGAGTCCGTTACGCTATCGTCCGTGTGATATCCAAAATCCACACCGGCCTCTTCGAGAATGCGTCCGGTTTTGTAGTAGAGATCCCTTGCCTCCAGTTTTCCTCCCGGGGAGTCGAGGACAATAATGGAAGCCGGATATCCGGATTCAGCAATCTCATCCGGAATTTTCCATGCTTCGGTAATATGATGCAGAACCATACTATAACCGAATTCATCAGCCAGGCGAATAGCTGTCAGAATATCGTCATGCCGGTGAGTATGATTGTGGACTCTTCGTTTACCTTCCAGGACTTCTACCAAGGTTTCCATCTCCAGGTCACGTTCCGGCATTTTTTCAGGATCCCCGTCAGCCGCGTCAATTTTGGCTTTATATTCCCGGGCTTTTATATACAGGTTACGGACCAGTGCGGCCGACTTGGCCCGGGTACCGGGAAAAGGGGGTTCCCGGAGAGAGTTGGTACCGTTTGCCATCTTGAGTCCGCCGTAAATATTGTTCTCCACATCGGTGTAAACCAGCATTTCTTCAATCGTATTGGCCGGTTTGAGTTTGATATAGACGGTTTGTCCGCTCATCAAATGACCGGAACCGGGCATCACGTTAACCGTTGTCAGGCCACCTGCAAGAGCTCTTTTGATGGTATCACTCTGCGGATCAATTGAGTCCATAATCCGAACATC
This sequence comes from Balneolaceae bacterium, assembly GCA_040877875.1. Taxonomy (GTDB): domain Bacteria; phylum Bacteroidota; class Rhodothermia; order Balneolales; family Balneolaceae; genus JBBDNC01. Next base: position 2,245 of record JBBDNC010000144.1, read on the forward strand.
CGGATGCAGTGCGGACGACTGGTCACCCCCGTCGCCGCTCCCGATATGGGAATGGGAATCAACAAGCCCCGGCATGATTACTTTTCCGGAGACGTCAATCCGTTCGGCATTTGATGGAATGTTAACCTGGCCAGCGGCTCCTACGGCTGTAATTTTACCGTTTTCTGTGACCAGTACGCCATTGCTGTAGGTATCTCCTGTAACAGTAATAATTTCCGCGCCGGTAAATGCCGTTGCCCGTTCCTGGGCATAGGATTCAATTCCGGACACAGAACAACCGATCAGCAGCAAAATACCAAGTGTCCTTGATAGGATCATAGAAGGTTGCTTTGGTTAAGTATTTAAAGAAGAAAGCAGCGCACAATATGCAAAAGCGCTCATTTTTTGCACGCGAAGCGAAAACGCAGAAGTAAAAGCATAATTGTCAGTTTCCCGAACAAGGCCTTCTATCCGTACAAGTAAGTTGTTTAGCAGGTTTGCAAGCCTTGGAACCCGGTATTTCAGGAGCCAAAAACATGTTTAGCCTCTTCCATTTTGCTTATACGGAAATAAGAACTTCTGCTTTTTTAGACTGCATTCTGAATCTCATCTACGTAATCCAGTTTCTCCCAGGGAAAATCTTCCCGTCCGAAATGTCCGTATGCTGCGGTTTTTCGATAGATCGGACGTTTCAGGTTAAACCGGTCGATGATACCTGCCGGAGTTAAATCAAAAGTTTTGTAAACGGCATCGGCCAGTTTAATATCATCTGTTTTGCCGCTTCCATAGGTATTCACATTAACAGACACCGGCTCGGCAATTCCAATTGCATAAGCGATTTGAACAAGACACTCTTCGGCAAGTTCTGCGGCAACGATATTTTTGGCAATGTGTCGGGCAGCATAGGCAGCACTTCGATCCACCTTGGATGGATCCTTGCCGGAAAAGGCTCCCCCGCCGTGTCCGCCGTGTCCGCCATAGGTATCTACAATTATTTTGCGGCCGGTGAGTCCGGTATCACCATGCGGGCCACCGATGACAAACCTTCCGGTTGGATTCACATGCAAGATTGTTTCCGTATCCATCATATTTTCCGGAATAACACTTGAAACCAGGTGTTTTTTGATATCAGACCGGATTTGAGACTGATCTACGTCATCATCGTGCTGGGTGGAAATAACAATCGTAGAGATTCTTTTCGGTTTTCGGTTTTCATCATATTCAACCGTAACCTGGCTTTTACTGTCGGGGGCCAGGTATGGCATCAAAGCAGTATCCTTGCGGATATGAGCTAATTGCTTTAAAAGTTCATGAGAGTATTGGATAGACATCGGCATCAAAACATCCGTTTCAGTAGAAGCATAGCCAAACATCATCCCCTGATCACCGGCCCCTTGTTCTTTATCATCACCGGAGTCGACTCCTTGTGCAATATCATCGCTTTGCTGGTGGATCGTTGAGAGAACTCCGCAGGAATCTGCATCAAACCGGTAGCTGGGTTTGGTATAACCGATTTCACGAATAACGTCACGAACAATCTCTTGTACTTCAATGTAGGACTTGGTTCTGACCTCACCGGATACAATGGCAAGACCCGTCGTTACCAGAGTTTCAACAGCCACACGCGAATCAGGATCATCGGCTAACATCGCATCAAGGATAGCGTCAGAAATTTGGTCGGCAACTTTGTCCGGGTGACCTTCGGAAACAGATTCTGAGGTAAATAGGTGCTTCATATCAATAGTTTTTTTTGGGGTTAAAACGAAGCAAGAAGCTACAAAAAATCAGGCACTGTTTCAGATATCTACTAAGAAGGCAAATAACGGGAAAACAGGCCGTATGAGATTATGCAACTCTAATTTTCAATTGAACAAGAAGCATTTGATTTCCGTTGCAGTTGGTTTTACTTGAATAGCCCGGGCTCATGATCTGCGTCCGGGTCGATCCCGAGATACTGGTATCCCCTTGCTGCTGCGATTCGCCCTTTGGGGGTTCGCTGCATAAACCCTTCTTTAATCAGGTAAGGCTCATAGACCTCCTCAATCGTGCCTTTATCTTCACCTACAGCCACAGCAAGAGTTCCAAGACCTACCGGGCCTCCACTATAGGTTTCAATAATAGCTTTCAGGATCCTGACATCCATCTCATCCAAACCGTTTTTATCCACATCGAGAGCATTCAAAGCCTTATCGGCGATCTCGGTATCGATCGACTCGAGTCCGTCGACCTGTGCAAAGTCGCGTGTGCGCCTCAAAAGCTTGTTGACGATTCGGGGTGTCCCACGGCTTCGACGTGCAATTTCGTGTGCCCCCTGTTCCGTAATATGAAAGTTCAGGATTTGGGAAGTGCGAAGTGCGATTCGTTGAAGAAGTTTGATATCATAATAATCAAGCCGCATATCGATTCCGAAGCGTGCCCGAAGGGGTGCTGTCAGCAAGCCTTTTCGGGTCGTTGCTCCCACCAGGGTAAAATGTGACAAGTCAATTTGAACACTTCTTGCATTCGGTCCGGAATCGATAACTATATCCAGTTTATAATCCTCCATTGCCGAGTACAGGTATTCCTCTATGATAGGGTTTAAACGATGAATTTCGTCAATAAACAGAACATCTCCCTCTTCCAGGTTCGTGAGCATTCCGGCCAGGTCGCCCGGTTTTTCGAGTACCGGGCCGGTAGTCGGTTTGATCTGGACTCCCATTTCATGGGCGATGATGTAGGCCAGCGTCGTTTTTCCCAAACCGGGGGGGCCGGAAAGGATCACATGGTCGAGTGCTTCCCTGCGTTTTTGTGCTGCCTGGATAAAAACACTCAAATTCTGAATAACCTTGTGCTGCCCGATAAATTCTTCAAGTGAAGAAGGACGGACATTCTGTTCAAAGGTTTCTTCTTTATCCTCGGGATTCAACAACGGATTTTTCACGATTCGTGACTCAGTATAATTGGAAGTGAAATTTAACAAATTGAATATGAACGGGATCCCCTGCCGGCTGATTTCCCAAACCTTCATCAGGACTGGCCCGAATAAAGTACGGCTCCGATTTTCCGGCCTGGTGACTGAATTTCCCTGCACACATTAAATAATAGTTAACTTCTCATTGAAATGCGTAGTACCGAATAATAACAACTTAGATTCATAACTTTAATCTAAAATTTCAGAGATGGGTTAGTAATCAGATAGGATATCCGGTTTAGAATTCAATCCGGCAGGGGGATTCGTTGTCTTGAGCTCTTCGAGGGTAGATTTTCTGCTTGCGACGTCCGGGAGGGTGAGCATTGTGGGATTCGAAGAATCTCCATCCGGGTGACTACGATAATAGTCTCGTGCGTTGACCTCGATTTCAAGCCAGTCAAGATATTTCGGATTTTTGAGGAACTCTTTCCAGAGTTCATCCTTTTCCATTTCGTTTAATTTTCCTCTTATATAACGATCCAGGGTGTCTAAAAACTCTATTTCTTTCATTTCCAACTGATTCGGTGCAAAAAGATTCCAATGCATTTACAGGTATGATCCAAAAACCGACTATTCCTTACAATTTATTCTTCAATTTTTTTTCTGACACACTCACGAACCTTTTTGAAAATGCGATGCTTCCGGGTCCAGACGTTATTAACAGAGATGCCGAATACTTTCGCAATTTCCGAGGCTTCAGCTTCCTCGTGTGTCAGACAATAAATATAAAACGATCTGTAAGGTTTTTTTAGCTTGTCGATGCATTCAATATGAATTCTTTGGATTTCTTCATTCAGAAGATTTGAAAGTTGATCGGGTGAGCAGGAAAGGTCGTTTACCTGATCATCGAGATAACCCGGAGGATCGGATTCCACTTCTTTAAGATAATTATGCCGGCAGCTCATTATCATATAGGAGAGTAAACCGGATGGGTTTTCTATTCTGTTCTCCTGAATCGCCTCGATGATATATAAAAACATTTTTTGAACGGCATCTTCAGCATCTTCCCTGGAGGCATTCATGCGCACCCTTAGCATGCGAATCAGGATGGGAGTCGCTTCCGCAATCATACGGTTGGCGGTTTCCTGATCGCCCTCTTGAATGGCCTTTACGAGAGGTGCATAGTTCATGCCGCAAGCCTGAATTAAAAAAGATTACACTCAGAAGACGAAGAGCTGATGCAAAAAAGATAAATATATCTCACAGCATTCTTCTCTCTTGTCAATTGCTGTTGCTGTCAGGACATTATTTCTTGAATTCTGTCCGGTCAAATTTAAAACGAAGTGAACTTTCTTGTTTTGCGTTTTGACGTCTCACTTCTTACTCTGAGCCCACAAAAATATAGCAGTAAGATAGATGAATTATTAAATGTTACAAGTTTTGGAGTAAAAGAAGACGAAAAGTACTTTGTTTACAGATGTCGGTTCTTTTTTATTTTAAGAGAAGGCTTTGCAAAACCAAGATTTTTGTTCAAGTTCAAAGCCTTCTAAGAATAAGATTACCTTGAAACGACAGATTTTGACGGAAGGGAAGAATTTGTATGGGTCCATTTCCTAAAAGGATGGGTGCTGGTGTTGTCCGTTCTGGTCAATGCAGACTATATATTTTCGAAGGATGTTATGAACCAATGCCCGACTCCCTTTCAACGCAGACTCTATTCCGGTCTTATGCCGGGCTGTTTACCTGAAGTCTTTTACTAAATTAACATTCTATGCCTGATAAAGATGATTTAAAAGATCAGCGTTTGCAGATCGATAAAATTGATGAACAAATCCTTGACTTGCTTAAGCAGCGAAACCAGGTGGTTCGAGATGTTGTAAAACAGAAAATCGAAAGCCAGCTTCCCATTTTTGTTGCCAAAAGAGAACAGGAAAAGACCGAATCATTTCGCGAAAAAGCAGCAGAAAGAAATCTGGACCCTGAGTGGGCGGAGGATTTCCTTCGGATGATCATGTCATCGTCCCGTGCAAGCCAGTCCAATAAGTCTTTTCCCCGGGCAACCGAACAGCCCATGCATATTCTTTTCGTAGGGGGCGAAGGAGGAATGGGACGCCTGTACAGGCGGGTAGCTGAAAAGTCAAACCACGTGGTTTACAGTATTGACAAGGGGAACTGGTATGAACTTGAAGAGATCGTTTCCAAACTTGATTTGGTCATAATCACTGTCCCAATTAATGTAACCATAGATGTAATCAAGCGTATCGGCCCCAAACTAAACAAGAAGACCGTCCTTGCGGATTTTACAAGTAATAAAAGCGATCCGCTGGAAGAGATGCTCCGTAGCCATTCGGGTCCCGTTGTCGGGCTTCATCCGATGCATGGCCCGGACGTTCCCAATCTTTCAAAACAATTAATGGTGATGTGCTCGGGACGCAAGGTGGAAGCGGCCGACTGGTTTATTAAACAGTGTCAGCTTTGGGGGATGCGGGTGCTTAAGGCCGACCCGGCAAAGCACGATCATGTGATGCACCTGGTTCAGGGATTGCGGCATTACATTGCATTGCTTCACGGTTCGTTTATGAAAAAGTATGATCTGAAGCCCCAGGATATGCTTGACTATTCGAGCCCGATTTACCGGGCAGAATTGATGATGACCGGAAGGATTTTTGCACAGGATGCGGAACTGTATGCTGACATTGTTTTTGCTAATAAAGAACGCAGGGATCTTTTATTGAAGTTCTTTGAACACCATAAAGCCCTCGCGGAGCATGTAAAAAAGGATGACAAGAAAAAGTTTATCAGGGAATTTGAAGAGGTGACGGACTTTTTTGGAAAATTTGCTACCCAGGCTCTTGAGGAAAGCGGCTATTTAATCAACCGCCTGGCCGACCGGTTCTCTTAACATCCGAAAGCAAACTCGGCAAGCTACTCCCTGCCCTCAGGGTTTGAACCTGATCTCAACCGGCCCGGTCTCTTCTTCCTGTCTTTTCCTGATCAAGCCCTGTTCGACCCGGTTGGCTATTTCGATGAACGTTACGGCCGATTTCGATTCGGGGTCTGACACAACGATCGGTTTGCCATTGTCACTGGTTTCACGGATCGACTGGTTCAGGGGAATCCCTCCCAGAAAAGGGACATCAAGTTTCCCGGCAAGGTTTCGCGCCCCGTCTTTTCCGAAGATGTAATATTTTTTTTCCGGCATATCGGGCGGAATGAAATAGGCCATATTTTCAATTATCCCCAGTACCGGCACATTTACCTTGCTGAACATCGCTACCCCCTTCCGGGCATCGTCCAATGCCACATTTTGAGGTGTCGAAACAATTACGGCTCCGTCTAAAGGGACCGTTTGAACGATCGTCAATTGAATATCTCCTGTCCCGGGAGGCAAGTCCAGCACCATGTAATCAAGTTCCCCCCATTCCACTTCCTGCATAAACTGCTTGACGGCACTGGTCACCATCGGCCCGCGCCAGATCATTGCCTGGTCTGTGTCCACAAGAAATCCCATTGAGACAAGGTGAACTCCATATTTTTCGATGGGGACAAGTTTTTTCCGGGTGGTGATATTGGGACGTTCCGTAACATTAAACATGGTTGGAATACTCGGCCCGTAGATATCCGTATCCAGTAATCCCACCCTGGCCCCGGTACGGGCAAGAGCGACTGCCAGATTCGCTGCTACGGTAGATTTCCCCACTCCACCCTTTCCGGAGGCGACGGCAAGGATATGTTTTACGTTCTGTAAAACGGGCTCCTCCTGTTGTGGAGGTTGATCCTGCTTTTTTTCCGGCTGTTTTTTTCTTTTTGAGATATTGATTGCAGTCGTAATATCCACTACAGCATCCTTGTCCAGGAATTTATGAATGGCCTCTTCGCACTTCTGTTTCAGATGATGGGCAAGTTTGTCATTCTTTTCCGTCAGTTCAATTGTAAAGGAGATATATTTGTCCTGTACAATGATATCCTCAATCATTTCAAGGCTGATAACATCCGTATCCTTCTCGGGATGAATGACGTGAGCAAGTGCTGTTTTTACCTGTTCCTTATTGATCGGCATAACGGATTTCGCTGAATCGCCTGTTTGTTATAAGTTAGAGAGTGAAATGACTGCGGCCATACATCAGACTTCATCTTTCACCGGCTGTGTGTGGATAATTTACCCTGTATACCAGGGAATATTCCTGGTCATAAAGATATAAAATTAGACTCCCTATTCTAAACGGGAAGCATCCACATCCTGTTTCTTTTCCCCGATAAATAAAGCGTATATTTGGTTACTTTTAAAACTGTTCGGTAAATCATCATCTACTTACAATTTTTATGTCTAACCCGGATATTTCACGAAGTCAAAAATTGTTGAGGGCAAGACGGAGCATAATCAACGTAGTGAACATAACAAATGTATGTGATCCGGTCGGTTGCAGTTCCAACGCAGCCCTAGGATAGTTTTTGACGAGAACAACTTTAAACAGTGTGTAAAAGAAAATAATTTTGAACTTTCAGGTAAATAATTGTCTTGCAATACATTTCAATCATTTAAATAAAATGTGGTGAGATATGCGGGCTAAACGAACTCCATTTTACGACGAACATTTGAAACTGGATGCGAAAATGACAGATTTCGGCGGATTCGAAATGCCTGTTCAATACAAAGGGATTAAAACAGAACATCATGCCGTACGAAAAACAGCAGGCTTGTTTGATGTTTCCCATATGGGCGAATTTATCCTCAGCGGCTCTTCTGCACTGGACCTCATTCAGAAAATAACGATTAATGATGCATCCGTACTGATCCCGGGCAAGGTGCAGTATACGGCCATGTGTTTTGAAGACGGGGGACTTGTGGATGATTTGCTTGTTTACAAGCTGGATGAACACCGGTTTATGATGGTAGTCAATGCTTCTAATATTGATAAAGACCGGGAATGGGTGAACAGGCATAACGAATTTGATGTCGGGATTGAAGATCGTTCGGAGTCTACGGCCCTGCTGGCCCTCCAGGGACCGAATGCAGAAAAAATACTCGGAGAACTAACGGATCTTCCTGTCCCGGACCTTCCATATTATAACTTTGTTTCCGGGTCTGTCGCCGGACAGAATGATGTCCTGGTTTCGGCCACGGGCTATACGGGAGAGAGAGGTTTTGAGCTCTATATGGACATTTATCAAACGGATCCGGTGGCGGTCTGGTCGGCATTGCTGGAAAAAGGAACACCCCATGGCCTGGAGCCGGCGGGCCTCGGCGCACGGGATACCCTTCGGCTGGAGACGGGATTATTACTGTATGGAAATGATATTACAAAGAAAACCAATCCGATTGAGGCGGGTTTAGGCTGGTTAACGAAATTGGAGAAGGGAGATTTCGTAGGACGGGATGCCCTTCTTAACATCAGGGAACAGGGGCCGAATAGAAAACTGGCAGGCTTTGTAATGAATGAAGCCCGTCATATTCCGCGATCAGATTACGATATCTGTGATGAAGACGGGAAAAAAATAGGATTTGTAACAAGCGGAACACATTCCGTTACGTTATCCAAAGGTGTTGGAATGGGATATGTACCTGTTTCCAAGGCTCAAATCGGTGAGCCAATCAATATTTCTATCAGAAAAGATCTGGTGCCGGCAACCGTTACCAAACCTCCTTTCATCAAAAAGTAAAAAGACGAATGATGTTACTGAATCAACAAATTAACACAGACTGCTGGAGCGAATAAGCGTATGGGTAATCTTGATAATCTGGATGTATTTTTTTCCGTGCAGTCGTTTCAGGAGGAAGAGCTGCGGGGCAAGACGGTCGTGATCACAGATGTACTGCGTGCAACCTCCACAATGGTAACTGCGATTAAAAATGGTGCAAAAGGGATCATACCGGTGGGTGACATGGGGGAAGCCAGTAAAATTGCCCAGAACGTCAATTCCGATAATTATCTTTTATGCGGTGAAAAGAACGGTTTGAAAATTGACGGGTTTGACCTGGGAAATTCACCTTTTGAGTATACCCATGAAAAAGTTGGCGGGAAAACGTTGATTTTTAATACGACTAATGGAACAAAGGCTGTAAAAAAGTCGATGTCGGCAGATGAAGTGTATATAGCAGCCTTCCTGAATCTTGATCGGGTCGTGGAGGTTTTACGCCGATCAACACGGGATATCATCTTGATCTGTTCCGGATGGCAGGGAAGACTCTCTCTGGAAGATCTTCTTCTGGCGGGGAATATCATCTATAATCTGAGGGATGGAATCATTGATCACCATTCAAGTGACGGATCAAAAGTGGCATTGGGTCTTTACGAAAAATTTGGCAATGATTTAAAAAATGCCATCTTTCATTCAAATCATGCTGCGAGATTAAAAAATATAGTAGGTGAAGAGGATATAGACTATTGCTGCCAATTGAACATCACAGATGTTTTACCCGTTTTGAGCCAGGGAATTATTATTAACCATGACAGTCATGTCGAAAAAACGGAATAAACAGGGTTTTTTCAGCGGAGTATCTCATACCCGCAAGGTTGAAATAGCCGGTATTTTAATTATGGCTATTGCAGGATTACTCTTGCTGAGTATCCTCTCCTACCACCCCGCCGATTATGCAATCGTAAAATCAATCACCTCCAGTACCCTCTTTTCACCGGATGAAAGTGTTGTACTTCGGGTAAGCAATTGGCTTGGAGTAGTCGGAGCATTCATCTCCCATATGTTTGTATACGTAATGTTTGGCTATGCAAGTGCAGTCATTCCCATCCTGCTGATATTATTGGGATGGTTTGTGTTCCGGGGAAAAAAGCTCTCCAGGCTTAACTGGCCGGCTACATTTGGCATCTGGAGTATGGTTTTGATCTCAACCATTCTCGGTTGGTTTTATATTGAATTTGAGTGGTATTCATCCGTCTGGAGTGGAAATTCAGGAGTTGCCGTTGCACAAATCCTCCAAAACATTACGGGAATCAGCTCCATTGTTATTCTAAGTGTACTTTTTCTGGTCACCCTGTTGATTCTTGTAGATCGTGATTTGCAAAGAACGGTGGATGCCTTCAAAAACGGAATGGACCGCTGGAAACAGTCCAGGGAGGAGAAAAAGAGGAAAAAGAAGAAACGTAAAGAGGAAGAGGAAAACAGCAGGGAGACGTCACTCGAACCCTCCGGAGCCGGAAGGAAACAAATGGATGAAACTGAGACTCAGCCGGATCAGGATGATGGAGAGGGGAAATCCTCTTCGCCGAGTATTGACGAAATTGTCAGCCGTTCAGATGCCGAAGATAAAGAACGGATTGCCCGGCAAAAGAATGAAATTAAAAACCTGGATCAGCGGCCAAGAGCTGTCCTTGAGAAGTCTGATAAACAGGATGATGAGACAGACCCGGAGGAAGATGAAGATTTTTCAGTTTTTATCGGGGAGGGAGACGAACAGGCCGAAGACAAAGAACTGGACCGGCAGAATAAAGACAAGGCGAAGGAAGTTCCTGTGATCAAGTACAAGTTTCCGGTAGTCGATCTGTTGGACAAACCTCCCAATGAAGGAAATGAGGTGGACCTTGAAGAGGTGAAAGAAAACAAAAGAATCATCCTCGATAAGCTGAAGCGTCATAAAATTGAGATTTTGGGCATTAATGCCATTGTGGGCCCAACAGTCACTTTATACGAACTGGACCCTGCTCCCGATGTCAAAATCAGTAAGATTGAAAGCTATGCCAACGATCTGAAGATGGCGACGGCTGCTCACGGCTTACGGATCATTGCACCCATTCCCGGACGTTCGGCCGTCGGGATCGAAGTTCCGAACCGAACCCGCGAAACCGTTTATATCAAATCGGTTATCAATACAAAAAAGTTTGTTGAAACCGACTATGATTTGCCGATTGCATTTGGGAAAACGATTGAAAACGAAGTTTTTATGATTGATCTTACCCGAATGCCCCACCTTTTGATGGCCGGTGCTACCGGGTCGGGAAAAACGGTGGGAATCAATACGATAATTACCTGCCTTCTTTATAAATGTCACCCGGATGATTTGAAGTTTGTCATGATCGATCCGAAGAAAATTGAATTATCCCTCTATAGAAATATTCGGAATCACTTCCTGGCTGTCCTGCCCGGGGCAGAAGAGCCGATCGTAACCGATACGTCCCGTGCACTTGAAACTTTAAAAAGTGTTTGCCTGGAGATGGACGAACGTTATGAGCTTCTTAAAATGGGAATGGTCCGGGACATTAAATCGTATAATAAACGATTTGATGCAGGAGAGCTGGATGAAGAACTGGAACACCGGCACCTCCCGTATATTGTGGTCATCATTGATGAATTGGCTGACCTTATGATGACAGCCGGCAAGCAAATTGAAGAACCGATTGCAAGATTGGCTCAATTGGCAAGGGCGGTCGGCATTCATCTTGTGGTCGCTACCCAGCGTCCCTCCGTAAATGTAATTACCGGTACGATTAAAGCCAATTTCCCCGCCAGGATTGCCTACCAGGTTGCTTCCAAGGTAGATTCCAGGACGATTCTGGATATGGGTGGAGCCGATCAGCTTGTAGGCCGCGGAGATATGCTCTTTACCAACGGAGGAGGAATGACACGAATTCAAAATGCTTTTGTCTCTACTTCGGAAGTGGAAGAGATTACCTCATTTATTGGCCGGCAGGTCGGATACAAGCAACCCTTTAAATTGCCGGTTGTTGAAGAAAATACCCAGGAAGGGATTCCCGACCCGATGGAGGATATCGATGATCTGTTCGAGGCGGCTGCCAAAATTGTGGTGCTCCATCAGCAGGGTTCGGTGTCGCTCCTTCAAAGAAAACTAAAGATCGGTTATAACCGTGCTGGACGCATTATTGACCAGTTATTTAATGCCGGGGTGGTAGGTCCCTATCAGGGAAGTTCAGCACGGGATGTTTTAATAGAAAATGAAGAAGATTTACAGGAGATATTTGACGAACTGGATTCTCTTTAAGATCGGGATTTTGTCCCTCGTACTCCTTCTTGTTTCGGTCTCCCCGTTACAGGGGCAAACTCCGTATTTTGACCGGCTCAAGCAAAATTTTGAGAATGGCGAGATATTTGTTGCAACGTTTACCCATGAATACCGGGATGCTTACACCGGCGAAGAAACTGTAACGGAGGGGAAAATATGGATCGGAGCCAGAAATTACCGGGTAGAAAGTGAAGAACAGGTGATGGTTGTTGATGGTGAGATATCCAGGGTGTATGACGCAATACGCAACCGGCTTCTGATAAGCAGCTATGACCCGGAAGAAGATGACTTTGCTCCGTCAAGAATGTTGCAGGGTGTGGATGATTCCTATATGGTTCAGGAGGAATCAACTTCCCGGGGGTTAAGGGTTACCCTGGAAAGTGACGACCCCTTTGCTATTTTCAATATTGTGGAAATTGATTTGAATCCCGATGGGCAGCCGGTTTCCATCGAGGCGACAGACCAGGCGGATAATATATTGATAACAAGCTTCGAGAACGGGAATTTTATACAGGCGGATCCCTCCCTTTTTAAAATAGAGGTGCCGGAAGACGCGGAACAGATTGACCTTCGGCATTAATCCATGACCCGCCGAATCATTAAAATCATTTTATCGATCCTTACAGCCATTGTTTTTATATGGCTGGCTTTCCGGAGTGTAGATGCCCGGGAGTTGTGGACTCAAATTCAACAGATTCAGCTTCACTGGATTCCCCCTTTTACCCTTGCCTTGTTAATCAGCCATTACCTGAGAGCTGAACGATGGCGGCTTCTCTTGGAAGATGCAGACCCCAGGCCCCCCCGTCCTACTCTCTTTGCGGGCGTGATGACCGGATATATGCTCAACTATGTGTTCCCCCGGCTTGGAGAAGTATCGAGGCCGGTTTATGTGGCAAGAAAAATGAAAACAAGCAGTGGGAATTTACTGGGGACGATTGTTCTGGAACGGGTTATTGACCTGGTATGCCTGATCGTGCTTCTTGTTTATATCAGTTTCTCAGTTGTCCGGAAACGGGATGTAATCAGTGAAATTTTGGGTACGGAAGCCTGGGTATCCGACGTCTATATCTTTCTGCCGGCTGCCATATTGATATTTGTTTTGATCGCCTGGGCCGGTTATAAAGTTTTGATTCGAATTGAAAAAAGCAGCCGGAACAACCCCCCTTTTCTCTCAAAATTTATGGAAGGCGCAAAAAAGTTTTGGAAGGGGCTGATTTCCGTCAAAAACGTTAAAAATTGGCCTCTTTTTGGGGCCTACACCCTGGGAATCTGGATCGGATACGGAGTGATGGCCTATTTGCCATTCTGGATGCTCGACCTTCATACTCTATATAATCTGGGAGTGATTGAGGCGATTGTCGTGACCGTTATTTCGGCTGTGGGTATTTCGATTCCGACTCCCGGTGGATTGGGAACCTATCACCTCTTCGTTCAGCAAAGTCTCTGGTTGTTGTATAGTGTCCCCCTTGTTTCGGCGTTGACGTATGCGACGATTACCCATGCCATGAGCATCTTAATCGTATTTCTGGTGGGTGCCGCCGCACTTTGGTTCGATAAATACTATACTCTTCATTACAGCGGTAAGACAATGGAATAAAGGAAACC
>JBBDNC010000145.1:0-15674 GCA_040877875.1 Balneolaceae bacterium
TTGCCAATCTTTTCAGCAATCAGACCGAAATATTTTATCGTTAAAGTCATTCTAAACTTAAATTATTATTTCTTAAAATTTATGAATAATTCAGGCTAAAGGGAGGCTTTGCAAAACTTGGGATTTTGTTCAAGGTCAAGGCCAGAGGGAGATTGAAACCGCAGTATATTTCAATATTCGAGGATTTCAATCGACCGATAACGCCGACATTGGGCAAAAGATCTGTTTTACAAAGCCTCCTAAAGGTGATTCATTAACTAATATAATTCTTAAGCTGTTCCTGATCCTCAGCCGTATCTATATCAAAATATCCTTTCCTGAACGCTACCTTATCAATATCCGGAATATTTTGAAGAATAATTTTCTTTGCGCCTGTATCACCCTTCAGATCCAATAGCTGCGGGAAAAAGGGTTTTTTGAAAATGGCCGGGACACCGATGTTTTCTCTATAACTACAAGCCGTAATACGTTGATCACCATCCGTATGCTTTTGGATCAATTTCTCAATCAGCTCAGGGGTAACAAATGGCTGATCGGATAAAAGAAACAATATGCTTTCAAGCGACTCATTCAATTTCATTGATTCCAATACTCCCAAACGAATACTTGAGGCAATCCCTTCAGGCCAATTCTCATTAACCGAAACAGTTACATCTTTTTGATTAATCGCCTCCAGAATCTCATCGGCATGAGCACCGAGTACCAACACAGCAGGTGTAAAGTTAAAAGGCGCGACCGTATCAATTACATGCTGCAACAGCGGTTTCTGTTTAAAATCTACAAGCTGCTTGGGCCGGCCCAACCGGCTGGATGAACCGGCGGCCAGAATTACAACTCCGATAGTGGCTGACTCAATCAAAGCTTGATGGATTTAAATTCATAATGTTCTTTCTTGTGTATCGGTCCTTCCAGTTCCCGAAGATGGCGAACGATTGAGCCGGTGAGTACGGCTTGAATTTCGGACAATATGGAAAGGCCTATTTCGGCTGGAGTTTCAGCGCCCAGTTGTAAGCCGACAGGAGCATAGATTTTGGCAGATTGTTCATCTGTCAGTGTAATTCCTTTGGCCTCCAGATCATCCAGCATTCTTCGATGTTTCTTATTGGGCCCTAAAATTCCAATGTAGGGTATCTTTTTCTCATTCAACAATAGTTTGAGTACCGCCAGGTCGTAATTATAATTATGAGTCATCAGCACAAACGCTGTTGTCTCGTTAATTTTAATGTTATCCAGGATCTTTTCCGGATCGCTCACAACAACCTGGCATGAACTGAATCGTTGTTTATTCGCGTGGGTCGGACGGCCGTCGGCCACAACAATATCCCATCCCAATACGTCGGCCATTCTGGACAATACCTGCGAATCATTCCCCGCTCCAACCAAAACCAATGTGGGAGGCGGAGCAATGATTTCAATAAATACATGTTGAGTACCCGCAGATGAGTGATACTCACCGAATTGATTCATTCGTTTTTCGAGTGCATGTTTTGCAATCTCCCGGATCTTATCAGAAAGTGCCGGATCATCCATCTGGCCGGTTGGATTTCCTTTCTCATCCATGAATAACGTAGTGCCCGGCTGGTGTTTCGCTTTATCAAGATTAAAGATAGACACAAGGGCTACCGGCTGATCATGATTTTCAGCTTTTTTCAACAGTTCAATGGGATTGTGGTCTTGTTCGGGGTCAACAGGTTCAAATAAAACCTGGATGATTCCATTGCAGCCGAGTTGGGCGCCAATGATAGCATCATCTTCATCACTGGTATCGTAGGTCACCAATTTGTTTTGGTTTTGATCCAGCGCGAGCAAAGCTTTTCTCAGGGCATCTCCTTCCAGGCAACCGCCACTGATCGATCCGGTCATGAAACCATACTCATCGACTAGCATTCGGGCCCCGGCGGCTCGGTAGGAAGATCCATCCACATGAACAACGGTAGCCAAAACAGATTTTTGTCCTTTATTTTTGGCTTCGTCATAGGATGATAGGATGGCTTCAATTTCTCTCATTGGGCAAGCAGCTTTATTTGGGGGATCACTTCCTTGATCTCTTTGATGGCGACCTCGATCTCTTCTTCAGTTGTGAACCGGCCAAGTCCGATCCGAATGGATGACAGTGCAAGTTCATCGGCAAGGCCAATCGCTTTTAGTACATGAGAAGGTTTATGAGTTGCCGACGTACAAGCCGATCCTTGAGAAAGGGCAAGACTCTTTAACCGCCTTATGAGGTGACTCCCGTCAATATTTTGGAAAGAAATATTTGTCATATATGGCAAACGTTTGTTTGAAGCGCCGTTAAATTGCACGCCATCCAGTTCCGATAATTCAGATTCAAGCTGATCCCTTAACGGGCTCAAACGACTCGAATCGGCTTCCATTTCTTTCGAAGAAATTTCACATGCTTTTCCAAACCCTACAATCGCAGGAACATTTAAAGTTCCGGGACGTACTCCTTTTTCCTGTCCGCCCCCGGTGAGAATTGGAGAAATATCCGGTTTGTCTTTATTTCTGATGTACAGCGCTCCCGCACCTTTCGGGCCATAGAGTTTATGGGATGAAAATGCGATCATGTCAATGCCGGGCTTTTTCACATCAACCGTAATTTTACCCACAGATTGAGTGGCATCCGACAGCAGTGGAACATCCCTGGAATTTGTAATTATGGAAATTTCTTCAAGCGGATGGATTGTCCCGATTTCGTTATTGGCGTGCATTAAACTCACCAAAATAGTGTCATCTGCGAGGGAATCTTCCAGTTTGTTCAGATCAACTGAACCGGAATCATCCACGGGCAGGCAGGTGACTTTGTATCCCGTTTTTTTCAAACTTTCACAGGTATCCAGTACAGCTTTGTGTTCAGTGGCACAGGTTACGATGTGATTACCCTTCTCACGATTTGCCTTGCAAAGGCCCCTTAGCGCCAGATTAATAGCCTCCGTAGCTCCGGATGTAAAAATTATTTCTTTGGCTGTTGCTCCGATTAATTCAGCAACTTGTTCTCTTGCCAGTTCAACGGCTTCTTCCGCTTCCCAGCCAAAGGTGTGATGGATACTCGAGGCATTGCCGAATTTGTTGGTAAAATAAGGCAGCATTTCATCAAGGACCCTCTGGTCAACCGGGGTTGTGGAATTGTAGTCCAGGTAAATTTTTTTATCCGGATTCATATCGCCTGGATTATTCACCAAGAAATTTGGCTGTGGACAACGCAGCACAGAGTTAAATTTCGCAGAGTAGCCCGGACGGAAAATGAGTTCAATAACATGAATAAATGTAAATTGCTGTTTTATTAAAACTTAAATTATTATTTCTTAAAATTTTTGAATAATTCAGGATAGAGGTGAATTCACGATATTCGTACATAACAATTCCAATTTTCGAAAAATTTCTGCTGTTACCAAGTTTAAGAAATAGATTTTTTCAGAAAGTAGTAAGCATCTGGCATCTTTTAATTTTATTTAACATTATATAGCAATAATAATTACTTAATTAAAAGCTCTAATGGTGAAGGCTTTGCAAAACCGGGGGTTTTGTTCAGGATCAAACCCTGTCCGCCGGCCGGTGGATTGAAACCGTAGCTTATCAGCTATACGTGGGGATTTCACATTCACGAAAATGCCGGGACCGGGCAAAACAACGCTCATTTATTGAATCCGCCGACGGGCGGACACATTTTTTGTACACGCAGTGATTTTGCAAAGCCATCTAAAGGCTCTAATGGTAGTTAATAAGTAATTATTCGAATATCGTAATGTTGATTTATGCTCACCGAATAGTTTAATTTGTATTACATATGGATTAATAAAACACTCTTGACCATGCCTACATATACAATAAATATTAACGGAGAAGAACGACAAGTGGAAGTTGCGGAAGATACACCTTTGTTATGGGTGTTGAGGGATCATCTAAACCTTCCGGGCACAAAATTTGGATGCGGAATTGCTCAGTGTGGGGCATGTACGGTTCACGTAAATGGAAATGCGGTTCGTTCCTGTTCCCTGCCGGTTTCAGCCGTTGGCGACAATGAAATAACAACGATCGAAGGCTTGTCGGAGAATGCGGATCATCCTGTACAAAAGGCATGGTTAGAGCATGATGTCCCTCAATGTGGTTATTGCCAGGCGGGTCAGATTATGAGTGCGGCAGCATTATTAGAACAAAATCCAAATCCATCAGACGAAGAAATCGATTCAGCGATGAACGGTAACTTATGCCGTTGTGGAACCTATCTGAGAATTAAGAGAGCCATTAAAACCGCAGCCAAAACCGCATAGATTATGACAATTGTAAAAACAAATATCGATCGACGATCTTTTCTGAAAACGATAGCTATAGGCGGCGGTGGGCTCATGATTGGGTTCAGTTGGGTGTCAACTGTAGCAAAGGATACTGAGGGGACAAACATTTCTGACGAAGCGTTTGACATGAATGCCTATATAAAGATTGATTCAAACGGTGAGGTGACCCTGTTCTCACCGAATCCAGAAATCGGCCAGAATGTAAAAACGTCGATGCCTTTAATCGTGGCAGAAGAATTAGATGTTGACTGGAATCAGGTGAAAGTTGAACAAGCTCCCCTTGATACGAATAAATACTCCCGACAGTTAGCGGGTGGAAGCCAGTCCATTCGCTATGGATGGGACAGCCTGAGAACGGCAGGCGCCACGGCAAGACTTTTGTTGGTTACTGCTGCAGCACAGAAATGGGGTACTTCTATCGATGATCTGACTACAGATAAAGGTGTTATTACAAATACGAATACAGGTAAAACGATTGGGTATGGCGATATCGCTTCGGAAGCAGTATCCATTCCGATACCTTCGGAAGTTACACTGAAGAATCCTGAAGATTTTAAATTGATAGGCACTCATGTCAAGAACGTCGATGGTTTTGATATTGTAACCGGCAAACCCCTCTTTGGGATCGACTTTACAAGAGAAGATATGACTTTGGCCATGATCGTCCACGCGCCGGCATTCGGTATGAGCTTAAAGTCATATGACGACACAGAGGCACGATCAATGCCGGGAATAAAAGATATTTTTACGATTAATACGTCCATAAATGAGCCTCAATGGTCAGATGTCAATGCATTTAATGAATTGGTTGTGATTACTGGAGATACAACCTGGCAGCTTATGAATGCCAAGAAGGCCTTGAACGTGGAATGGGAGACTGTTAGTGAATTAGAAAGTACTGAAAGCCACGCAAGCAAGCTTGAAGAAGCCGTTAACAACGGAACCGGTGAGATGGCCAGAAAGGATGGGAATCCTGACTCGGTTGCAAGCAACGCTTCAACAGTTGTTGAACGAACTTATACCGCCCCCTTCTTGGCTCATAACACCCTGGAGCCCATGAACTTTTTTGCAGACGTAAAGGAAAATTCGGCCGAGTTGATTGGCCCTGTACAAACCCCGGAACAATTACGCGGCTCGGCGTCGCAGCTCCTGGGTATTCCTGAATCCAATATCAAAGTGGATATGACGCGAATGGGCGGTGGATTCGGTAGAAGACTTTATGGAAACTTTGGCCTGGAAGCCGCAGCTATTTCAAAGAAAATCGGCGGACCCGTGAAACTTCTCTATACCCGAGAAGATGATATGACCCAGGGTACTTATCGGCCTGCTTACGCTATTAAGTACAAAGCTTCATTGGATGAGGACGGAAATCTGCTCTCTTTTCAGGCCAAGGGGTCGGGTTTATCCGAAAGCCCGCTGTTTGCCAATCGATATCCGGCAGGTACGGTTGATCACTATTCCTGTGAGAATATTCCGGTTCAAACCAACATCTCTACCGGTGCATGGCGGGCTCCAAGGTCAAATTTTACCGCCGGTGCCGAGCAATCCTTTTTGGATGAAGTTGCAGAAGCTGCAGGAAAGGATCCCATCGAGTTCAGGCTGGAACTGTTCGACAGAGCGATGACCGACCCTGTTGGCGATGACAACGATTACGACCCCGCCCGGTATGCCGGAGTCCTGGAATTAGTCAGGGAGAAGTCGAACTGGGGTGAAGAGATGCCCGGAGTCTATCGCGGTGTTTCGGCCTACTATTGCCACAACTCCTACGTTGCACAGGTTGTGGATGTTGAAATGGTAGATGACTCTCCCCGAATCAAAAAAGTATGGTGTGCTGTGGATTGCGGTATTGTGGTGAATATGGAAGGAGCCCTCAACCAGGTTGAAGGAGGGATCATTGACGGATTGGGCCATGCCATGTACAGTCAGTTAACGTTTGAGGGTGGAACTCCAAATGCGAGTAATTTCGACAACTATCGCCTGATCAGACATTCTGAAGCACCCGTCGAAATTGAAACATTCTTCGTTGAAAACCAGATACATCCAACCGGTCTTGGAGAACCAGCTCTCCCCCCGGTTTATGGAGCATTAGCAAATGCTCTTTATCAGGCAACCGGAACGCGCTACTACCATCAGCCTTATATAATCAAAGAGCAAGAGATGGAAGCATTGGGAACCTTAGATTAGGTCCTGTAGTGAGGATCCATTAGAAAGGTTCAGCCTGTATTTCATATCTAATTATTTAGGTTTCAACTCGAACACGTTGTATCCGCTGTATCCCGATTTCCTGCAAGAGCCGTTGAGAATTGTCTTGCCGAATGCTGGTCTGTAAACTTAAACATTACCATTAGTGCGTTCAGGGCACCAGGGTCGACACTTTATGGAAGCCGTAGTACAATTCTTTTAGACGAAGATGCAGAAGCCACAGGGAAAGATCTCATTGAATTTTGGGCCTTTCTGAAGAAGACTCTATTTGGTACAGTTGGCAGAATTTGATAAAATGGATTTTCATAGTCATTTCAGTGAGCCCGTTTGTTTTCCTCCGGATACGAAAAGGCCGATCGCTGCCCCCCTTATTTTTTGGAAATGTAAATCACGGATTGGCTGGGGTTGATCACGACACAAGGGTATGAGTACAATAATAATTACGTTTCAACAAGAATTTTGGCAGTGAAAGGAATTTTGAATCGATTTTTAAAGAGCTTCGGGAAAACGAGTTGGTTCGTCAGATTGAAGAAAACTCCCGTCCGGTTACATTTCTTATGCATCATAAGCGGGTTTTTATTTTTTTGCCTGATTCAATCTGGCTGCACTTCTACGACCGAACTGGAGTGGAATGAGGAAGAACATTACCGCTGGGCAGAGGTTACACCGGGAATGTTCGGGCGTACAGGGTTTAAAAAACTCTCCCCTTCACAAACAAATATCGATTTTGTCAACCGGATAAGCGAAGAGAAGATCGATGAGAACCGCCACTACCTGAATGGATCAGGTGTCGCTGCTGGGGATATCGACGTAGACGGGCTGACCGACCTTTACTTTGCCGGACTGGAGGGCCCGAACAGACTTTACAGGAATATGGGCGGGATGAGATTCGAGGAGATCACAGGCCGGGCAGGTGTCACCCATGAAGGCTATTATTCAACAGGTGTGGTGTTTGCCGATGTCAATGGAAACGGTTTCCTGGATTTGTTGGTCACAGCCATGCACCGGGAAAATGTCCTGTATATCAACGACGGGAAGGGAAATTTTACATTGAAAGAAGACAGCGGACTGGGGCCGGCACAGGGGAGTACGACGATGGCCCTGGCCGACCTTACCGGAAATGGATACCCGGATTTGTATATAGCCCGCTATAAGGAAAAATCGGTCAAGGACCTGTTTACGACTCGCGAATTAGAGTGGGAGAATATCCTGAATGAACCGCTGAGAGACCCGACGGATAGCTATAGCCTGACTCCGCCGTTCGATCGTCATTATGAATTAAAAAGACAAGACGGTGAACTGGCAGGGGTTTCCGAAATCGGAGAGGTGGATGAGCTCTACCTGAACCGGGGAGGAGTCTTTGAAAAAGTTGAGGATACAAGGGAAATATTTTTGAATGAAGAAGGAGAGCCGTTCGGTCTACAGCCGGATTGGGGTCTTTCGGCCAAATTTCAGGATCTGACTGGAAATGGGCTGCCAGACTTGTATGTTTGTAATGACTTTCATACCCCGGACCGGATATGGATCAACCAGGGAGAGCCGCCGGGGACGGGGATTAAAAGAAATGTGCAGTTCAGGGCGACCAGCCGGACAGCAATTCGAAATCTGAGCTTTTCCTGTATGGGGGTAGATTTTTCGGACATCAACCGGGATGGAGAATTGGATATCTTTACCACGGAAATGCTGAGTCCGGAATCCACCCGGCGGTTGCGCCAGGCCGGTTCTGACGACCCGGTCCCGGTCCGAATCGGAAAAATCGAATCTCGTCCCATGTATAATCGCAATTCGATGTATTTGAAACGGGAAGACTCCACCTATGCGGAAATTACTCATTTGAGTGGGACAGAGGCAACGGGTTGGTCCTGGGCGACCCGGTTTTTGGACGTCAACCTGGATGGCTATGAAGATCTGCTGGTCAATACCGGATACCTGTACGATATCCTGGACATTGATGCTCAAATCTCCATGATGCAAAGTCAAAGAAACATGGATGAGCATTTCATGGAATTTACCGACAAAACTCCACCTTTGGAACTTCCGAACCGGATCCTGAAGAACCGGGGAGATCTGACGTTTACAAATGCCGGTTCCGAATGGGGCTTCAGCGAAGTGGACATTTCGCATGGCATGGCGGTAGTTGACCTGAATAACGACGGAGTGCTGGATCTCGTAATGAACCGCATGAATAAGGTGGCCGCCGTCTATCAGAATACCACCCGTGCTGCGCGGATAGGAATTCGTTTGAAGGGCAAGGCACCCAATACCCAGGCACTTGGTTCGGAAGTTGAACTTCGGGGAGGGCCGGTCGTCCAGCGGAAACAGATTACTGCAGGCGGAGAATACGCTTCCGGTTCTGATGTGAGAGTGATGTTTGCCGCCGATCCGGAAAACCCGGCTCATGAAATTCTTGTCACATGGCCCGACGGGCAGGAAAGTGTGATCGGCGGGGTGAAGGCCAACCGGATCTATGAGATTCATCAATCCAGCGCCCGGGAACCCGGGACTGAATCGGACAAGGAGCTAACGGATTCATCCATCTCCCTGTTCGAGGATGTCACGAAACGTCTCAGCCATCACCATCATGAAGAACCGTTTCAGGATTTTGAGTTACAGCCGATGCTGCCGACCCGGCTGAGTCAATTGGGCCCAGGTGTGGCCTGGATAGATGTAACGGGAAATCACCAGGACGAACTGCTGATTGGTTCGGGCAAGGGCGGACAACTTGGATGGTTTGAAAACCGGGGAGATGGACAATTTGAACAGCTGACTGCGAACGCAATGACCCGGCCGTCTCCCGGCGACCAAACAGCTATTCTCGGCTGGAAGGAGGATGGATTTACACAGATTGTGACGGGCAGTGCCAATTATGAGCAGGGCCGTTCCGGGGCGGCTTCAGCCTATCTCTACCGGCTCGATTCTTCCGGAACGGTTGTGGAGACGGACAGCCTGCCCGGCATATTTTCAACGACCGGCCCTCTTGCGGCATCTGATGTGACCGGTAATGGATACCTGGATATTTTTGTCGGAGGTGCATTTAAACCCGGACAATTCCCGGAGGATGCAGATTCCCGCCTGTTTCGAAATGAAGGCGGAACGTTTGTCCGCGACGAAGCGTCCTCGCGTTTGTTTGAAGGCCTTGGTTTGGTAAACGGAGCCGTATTCTCAGACATGACGGGGAACGGCCGTCAGGATTTATTGGTCAGTACCGGCTGGGGTTCGCTTCGGTTGTTTGAAAACACGGGCGGGGCCTTCCGGGAGATCACCGCCGAGAAAGGGCTGGATGCTTACCTCGGCTGGTGGCAGGGGGTTGCAACGGGGGATCTGACCGGCAACGGCCGGCCCGATATTATTGCAACAAATATCGGACGCAATAGTGCATGGCAGATCAAACAGGATCAGCCGATTCGCATGTACCATGACGATCTGAACGGGGATGGACGAATGGATATCATGGAAGCCTATCCAAACGAAGAGGGAGAGTATGTGCCCCGGCATCGGCTCTACCGCTTTCAATCTCAGCAGATTTTGTTAAATCATATGGGCAGCCACAAGGAGTTTGCCGAAGCAGACGTAACCGGGATCCTGGGTACACGGCACTCCCGTATCCCCTATAAAGAGATCAACACAGTAGATCATATGGTATTCCTGAATTCCGATTCCGAAAACGACTTTGAAGCATATCCGCTCCCTCGTGAAGCCCAGTTTTCCGCAGGTTTTCATGTGGGTGTGGCCGATATCGACAACGATGGCAGCGAAGACTTGTTTATGAGCCAGAATCTGTTTGCAATGCCTCGGCAGACTCCCCGGCTGGATGCCGGACGAAGCATCCTGTTATTGGGAGATGGACAGGGCAATTTCAGGGTACTGAGTGGTACGGAAAGCGGGGTCAAGGTATATGGAGAGCAACGCGGTTCGGCTTTCAGCGATGTAAATAATGACGGGAAAGTGGACCTGGCCGTTTCTCAGAATGGAGCTTCGACTCGCTTGTTCCTCAATCGAACGAAAAATACCGGATATAAAATCTCCCTCAACGGGCCCGATTCAAACCGTCATGGTATAGGATCGGCGATCCGGCTTGTCTATGCCGGGGAAGAAAAGGGCCCTTTGCGTGAGGTACAAGCCGGGTCCGGCTACTGGTCTCAAAATAGTGCCCGGATGGTGATGGGATCAGGAAACTCCAGGGTTGAGGCCATTGAAGTGAGATGGTTTGACGGGACCTTGCAAACGGTCGGGGTGACACAAGGGGAAAAAAACTATATGATTACTCATCCTGAAGCACAGTGAAATTAATATATGGAAATGGCATAGAGTTCCTCCCCTGCCGGCGGTTCTAACCGGGATGAAATTACCGGTCTGCGGATTTACCGACTTTTCAATTTAATTGACAAATGTATTTTATTGAATAACTTTGGGTTTAGGAATCTGACTGGGTTTTGAAATTGAGAGGATTGAGAAATCCTCCTTTTAACGACAATCAAAAAAATGATAAATTTATGAAATCTTGGTTCTTTTATAACAATATAACGATGGCTTTCCTCCTGGCCCTGATCGGATGTACGTCCGCGACTACAGATTCGTATCCCGAACTGGGTGGTTTCGACCGGATAGATCCGGCATTTGACGAACTGGTTCCTTCAGATGCACGGATTGAAAAAATTTCTGAAGGATTTGCATGGAGCGAAGGTCCGGTTTGGCGGAAAAGTGAAGGGTATCTTCTCTTTACGGATATCCCGAATAATACGATTTATAAGTGGACGGAATCAGACGGTCTGTCCGTTTTCCTGCGGCCGGCCGGATATACCCGATCCGATCCCGCCGGGAGAGAATTGGGGAGTAACGGCCTCATGTTTGATGATCAGGATCGTTTGGTAATGGCTGATCACGGAAATCATCAGATTGCCAGGCTGGATGAAACCAATTTTACCAAGGTGACACTTGCAGACCAATTTCAGGAAAACCGTCTGAATAGTCCGAATGATCTGATTTTTCGGTCTAAACGGGACATTTATTTTACGGACCCGCCGTATGGCCTGGAGGGATTGCATCAAAGTCCCCATCAGGAACTGGATTTTGCGGGGGTTTACCGTTTAACTCCCGAAGGTGAACTAACACTCCTTGCGGACGATCTGAGATTTCCCAACGGGATCGCATTTTCACCGGATGAGAAAACTCTTTATGTGGCTGTGTCGGATCCCGACAATCAGGTGGTGATGGCTTACGAGGTTCTGGAGGACGGTACGATCCGGGACGGAAGGGTGTTTTTTGATGCCACCCACCTGGCTGAAATGGGAAAACAGGGTCTCCCGGATGGAATGGTTGTCGATGTTGAAGGAAATATTTTTGCAACTGGCCCGGGAGGCGTTTTGGTTCTTTCGCCGGACGGCACTCACCTCGGAACCCTTGAAACAGGTGAACCAACTGCCAATTGCACATTCGGGGGAGATGGATCCACGCTTTACATTACATCAAATATGAACCTGTTGAGAGTGCAGTTGAATACAACGGGAATGGGATTCTGAATGAATGTGATGTACCGTGTCTGACGGTGAGCGGTTGAGGGGTCATGATTGTTATCTTCGTAAAAATCATTAATTTGGGGTATTGCCAAAACAGGCATGCCACCTACAATCAAGACTATGGATTTTACGAGCAGATATCGCCTGGCGGTAAACGGAGAAGGAACCGTTTTATATGTAGCGGATCATCATAATCAGGTAATCCGAAAAATTACCATGGAGTAACAAAGCGGAAAAAAATGGGAATTGAGGGACAGTAAAAACGCCATCGATATCCGGATCTATTGGGGTCGAATCCGGATTCGCTACGACAAATTCGGGGGAATCTTCATACTGTTGAATCCTCACGTCCAAAAAGATACGGAATTCTTCATCATCGGAAGTTTCATTTTTCAGTCGATCATCCCGTATTTTTAAGCATTCGCCACCTGGGTTGAAATTCCCCTGGATGATCCTTCATTCATTTATATTATCTATTAACCAATAATTTATCATCTATGGCTTCTGTAAAAGGAATGATTCTTGATGTTGTCAACAGGAATCAGTTTTTGGGAGAGGTAGTCGTTGAAGGTGGAGTGATTCGGGAAATTAACCCACTGGATGTGGCGCCGGAGCGGTATATTCTTCCCGGTTTTGTGGATGCTCACATTCACATTGAAAGTTCCATGCTGGTCCCTTCCCGTTTTGCCAGAATGGCTGTACGTCATGGTACGGTAGCTACGGTTTCCGATCCCCATGAGATTGCCAATGTATGTGGCAGGAAAGGAGTGGAATTCATGATTGAAAATGGGAAAAAAGTGCCGTTAAAGTTCTACTTCGGTGCACCCTCCTGTGTACCGGCTACCCCTTTTGAAACCGCGGGGGCTGAGTTGAACATTCAGGATGTTGAGGATCTGTTAGACCGGGATGAAATCCGATATCTTGCCGAGATGATGAATTGGCCGGGGGTGCTGGAGGGAGATGAGGTTGTAACGGCGAAAATTCAAGCTGCATTGAAACGGGGAAAACCGGTAGACGGCCATGCCCCGGGCCTCAGGGGGGAGCGGGCTGCACGCTATGCCGCGGCCGGAATCACAACGGATCATGAATGTTATAGCCTGGAAGAGGCGGAAGACAAGCTAAAAGAAGGAATGAAGATAGCGATTCGGGAAGGTAGCGCCGCCAGGAATTATGAAGCCTTGATCCCTTTGCTTCGCGATTATCCCGGGGAAGTCATGTTTTGTTCGGACGACAAACACCCGGATGATTTGACACGCGGACATATTAATGAACTGGCCGGCCGTTCGATTGCTCGTGGTTTTGAACTGTTTGATACTTTGCATGCCAGTTGCGTTTTGCCAGTTCGGCACTATGGATTGGATGTGGGACTGCTTCAAGTGGGAGATCCTGCGGATTTTGTCGTGGTGAACGATCCGGGTGACATGTTGGTTCTTGAAACCTGGATTGAGGGAAAGTGCGTGTTTCGGAATGGAAAGGTAAATTTCCCTGAAGTCGATTTTATGCCCATCAATAACTTCACCCCTTATTCTCTGGATCCTGAAGATTTTGCAGTTCGTGCAGGCAAGAAAAAACATCCCGTTATTCTTGCGAGGGACGGAGAACTGGTTACCGGCAAATCCTTTGAGGAGCTTCCTGTGGAGAACGGGCAGGTACAACCCGATATGGACCGTGATATCCTGAAGGTTGCGGTCGTCAACCGCTATCAAAAAGTAAAGCCTTCGGTTGGATTTATTAAAAATTTCGGAATCAGGGAAGGAGCGATTGCATCGTCTGTTGCTCACGATTCTCATAATATCATTGCAGTGGGAAGTTCGGATCCCTATCTGAGTGACGTGGTAAATCTGATTATGGAGAATGAAGGCGGCATTGCAGCGGTGGATTCTCTTCGAAAGGAGGTCCTCCCCCTTCCGGTTGCGGGAATCATGAGCGACCGTCCGGGCAATGAAGTGGCTTCCCGGTATGAGAATCTGAATCGAATGGCCGGGGAAATGGGCAGTACCTTGCATTCCCCTTTCATGTTGATTTCATTTATGGCGTTGCTGGTTATTCCAAGTTTGAAAATCAGTGACAAGGGAATGTTTGATGCTGATCAGTTTGAATTCATAAACGATTGAACGGAGAGGAGAATCCCCATACCCTTAGTTCATGAAGAAAGAAATCCTCCAGTTACAAGAAGAAACCGCCCGTCTTGATCCGACAAGGCGGGAGAGAAAGAAGATTGAAAAGGCTGCAACAGCCTACACGGAACAATTCCTTGAGTCATTATCCGGCCAAAAAGCATACAGAACATTTGACAGCTCGATCAATGAATTGCTTGAGGACCCCATAAGGGAGGAGCCGGCTGCCGTAGAAAAAGTGATCCGGCAGATCGGAGACAGAATTATTCCACCGGGCATCAATGCTTCATCCGGCGCACATATGGGGTATATCCCGGGTGGGGGACTGGTTGCAAGTGCTGTAGCCGATTACATTGCCGCCGTGACAAATCCATATGCGGGGGTTTACGCTTCAGCACCGGGTGCAGTGTGTATTGAAACCCGTCTGATCCGATGGATGAGTGAACTGTTGGGATACCCGGCTACGGCAGGCGGCAATCTCTCGTCCGGCGGAAGTATTGCGAATCTCACGGCTATCGTAACTGCCCGGGAAGCCGCCGGGATCCGGTCGTCGGATGTGCCGGACCAGGTAGTTTACCTGACCCGGCAAACCCATCACTGTGTGGACCGGGCTTTGAATATTGCAGGATTGGGCGAATTGGTCCGGCGCTACGTGCCGACAGACTATCGGCTCAGAATGAAACCGGGGGTGCTCAGGGAGATGGTTGAGACGGATCGCGCAGATGGATTGACTCCCTGGCTGGTTGTAGGTTCAGCCGGGACGACCAATACCGGTGCGGTGGATCCGCTGGAAGCGATCGGGGAAATTGCCGAAGAACAGAAGATCTGGTTTCATGTTGATGCCGCTTATGGCGGTTTTTTCCTGCTCACCGAAGCTGGAAAAAGAAAGTTGAAGGGCATTGAATTATCTGATTCTGCAGTGCTCGATCCCCATAAAGGGTTATTTATCCCCTACGGCCTGGGGGCACTTGTGGTCAGGGATGTGGAAAAGCTTGCCTATGCTCACCGCTTTCAGGCAGACTATATGCTCGACTCGAAATCAGATCATGGTATCTACTCGCCGGCTGACCTCTCCCCCGAACTCAGCAAACATTTCCGCGGATTGCGTCTTTGGCTGCCTCTGAAACTACACGGAGTTCAGGCTTTTCGCAGTGCACTGAAAGAAAAACTGCTGCTGGCCCGATATGCCTGGCAGCAACTGGATAAAATGGAAGATGTGGAAGTTAGTCCGGAGCCCGAGTTATCCATATTTATGTTCCGGTACAAACCGTCGGATGGAAATGCGGATACGGATAAACTGAATCAGCAACTCCATCAGGCGATTATCCGGGATGGAAGAGTTTTTGTATCCACAACCCGTCATAACGGTCATTTTATGTTCAGGCTGGCCATATTGTCATTCAGAACTCATTTGGAACAGGTCGACCTGTTTCTGTCATTGTTCCGTGAAAAGATCAGCGAGCTTACAGAAGGCAGAACCAAAAAAAAGTGAAAAGGCAAAACGCAGAACGCAAAATTTATTCTTCTCACTTCTCACTCTTTAC
>JBBDNC010000146.1:0-72469 GCA_040877875.1 Balneolaceae bacterium
ACAATCATACTGAGAACATTTGTTTTAAGCCAAACCCTAAATTTACGAATATAATTTGACAGTTGGCCTCAGAATCGGTACCAACACTGACACACACTGTTCACTGATAACTGAAATGTGTATGTTTGGTTCTGTGTTCATACCTTATCGATAACAGTAGATTTAACCCGATTAAAAAGTTCCATTTCGCTATGCCGGTAACCTATAAAGAGCTTCGAAGCAAGGCCGAGGATTTACATTCTTACATGGTAAAGATCCGTCGTCATTTGCATCAAAACCCCGAAATAAGTTTCAGCGAACACGATACGACCCATTTTATCCTAAAAGAGCTGAAAGAGATGGGAATTCCTGTCGAACAGCCATTGAAAACCGGCTGTGTGGGGATCCTTGAAAACGGCAGTCACGGTCCTGTAACAGCCCTGCGAGCGGATATTGATGCATTATCGATGGATGAAGAAGGGGACTTTAAAAAGGATTTTATTTCCAAACGACCGGGAGCGGCTCACTGTTGCGGGCATGATGCGCATACGGCCAATCTGCTTGGAGCTGCAAAAATTTTGACGGAATTCTCTGAGCACCTAAAGGGAAAAGTGTTGTTGATTTTTCAGCCGGGGGAAGAGAAACTTCCCGGCGGCGGACGCCTTCTTTGTGAAAGTGGTTTTTTGCAGGATCAGGGAGTGGAAGCTATATATGGTCTCCATACGAGCCCCCTGCATCCACCCGGGACCGTGGTACTGAAGGAGGGGCCGATGATGGCGCGGCCCGATGAATTTGAGATTGAACTGATTGGGGAAGGGGGGCATGCGGCTGCGCCTCATCGTACCATCGATCCGATTGTGATGGCAGCCGAAGCGGTAACACGTATACAAACGATTGTAAGCAGAAGTATTGACCCGACTGAACCGGCAGTAGTGACGATTGGAAAGATTCAGGCCGGATCGACGTATAATGTGATTCCTGAAAAGGCGAATTTGATTGGAACGGTTCGCACGTTTTCACGCGAGATTTCCTTGCAGATCCGTGACCGGATGGAAGCGATTGTCAAGGGTATTGCAACCGGAGCGGGCGGTTCTTATAAATTCCAGTTTAATGAGGGATATCCGGCAGTTGTGAATGACAGAAAGTTGATTGAAAATATCAGGTATGCCGGCAATAAATTATTCGGAAATGATAAAGTACTGGATTTGGAAAGACCCGTAATGGCCGGTGAGGATTTCGCATTTTATCAACAGCATTTTCCAGGTGCGTTCTTCCTGTTGGGGAGTGGCAGCCGGGAGACGGAATCGACCTGGAGCTGGCACCATCCCAAATATAATGTTGATGAACGTTGTTTCCTGACCGGGGCTCCCCTGATGGCTTCACTCGTTCTGGATGTAGAATAACCGTTTTACTTTCCTTTCCGGTGAAAATCCGAATGAAGAGAGATTATCACATAGTACGGGGGGAACTTGGATGGCCCCTTGCAATCCGTTTGCGTTTCACGATTTCGTTCTGTTTTCACTGTTCAATGAAAACTCCTTGTACAATTCCATCAGCTCACTGATAATCATGGCAGTTGCCCCCCATAAGGGAACAGAGTGGATATTCCAGTAAGGGACTTCATAGGTTTGCTCCCGAAGATTCCAGGGTTTTTTGACAAGATTCTTGTTACTGTTCAGTACCTCCAGAGGTACACAAAATACTTCTTCAACTTCCAGGGGATTGATCTTCATATCAGGTTTGCTGGGCAGATATCCCATCACAGGAGTAATCAAATTATTGGACCTCTCAAGAAACAGTTGGGAGAGGGTTCCGGCTACCTGAACTCCTTTTTTGCCAATGCCGATTTCCTCTTCCATTTCTCTCAAGGCTGTTTGAACGGCACTTTCATTTGCGTCCGAGCGTCCTCCGGGAAAGCTGATTTGTCCGCCGTGTGAAATTGAATCGGTACGCAATGTGAGAATTAATTCATATATCCCGCATTCATTTTCAAATAGCAAGACCATGACGCTGCTGGCACTGGCTTGTTCATCTGCCTCCATCCGGAAAGCCGTGGCTCCGTCTACCGGTGCCGGAGCCATTTGGAGATGAGCTTCCTGACCCGGCAAAGGCTTTTCCAGGCGGTTCTTTAAATAACTATAAAACGAAGAATTTATCATCGTTCGGGTATGTCAAATTTCCCTTCTCCTGCAATTTTATTTTTCCTTACGATCACGCATCCAAAGGGGCCGCCCAGGTTATTCTGCCTTCCCTGCAGGGCGAGCTCCATGGCGCGATTCATAGAAGGCTTTGCAAAATCACTGCGTGTTCAAAAAATGAGCGTCTTTTTGTCCAATTTCTACATTATCGGGATTTTAAAATCCTCACATATGCATAATATGCTGTGGTTTTAAAATCCCTCTGGCTTTGAACTTGAACAAAAATCTTGGTTTTGCAAAGCCTTCTCATAAATTGTTTATCAGGATCGATTATATGAATTTTGCGATGATTGTAAATGAAACGAAGTTTCGGATTCACCATTGTAACAAGACAAGATAAAAAATGTTTTGGGAAGGCTCTGTATAACCAATATCGGGTAAGCAGCCTCTCAATTTTTTAAAGATGAGTCGAACCCCCGGCGTACCTCACTATTGCCGTTGAGATAACTTATCCAGCATATAAACGCAGAAAACGGGATTTTCCCCCCGGAGGCGGCTGTGAAGACTTCTGTTTACCCTGCGTCCGGAATGGAATGTTTATTTGAATTGGCTGGTTCTAACTACGAACTTAAAGCCAAAATTAAACCTGTTCATTAAATTATTATCAAAACATGAGTCTATTAGTTGTTGGATCTGTAGCATATGACGGCATTGAAACGCCTTTCGGGAAAACAGACCGCGTGTTAGGGGGCTCCGCGACCTACATATCCCTGACAGCTTCGTATTTTGCCGAAGCGGTGAATCTTGTAGGAGTTGTCGGGAAGGATTTTGCCGAAAAGGATATTGAGTTGCTGAAACAACGGAAAATCGATCTGGAAGGGTTACAAATAGATCATTCTGGAAACACCTTTTTCTGGAAGGGGAAGTATCACTACGACTTAAACAACAGAGATACATTGGATACCCAGCTTAATGTATTTGAAAATTTTGACCCGGTCATTCCTGATTCCTATAAAAACTGCAAGTACGTTGCTTTGGGAAATATTGAGCCAAGCCTGCAATTGAAGGTGCTGGACCAGGTTCCGGAGACGGACCTTGTCGTTATGGACACGATGAATTTCTGGATCGAAGGGACACCGGTTGCCTTGAGAGATACCTTGAAGAGGGTGGATATGCTCGTGATCAATGATTCGGAAGCGCGGGAATTGACCGACGAGCCAAATCTGTTAACTGCTGCAGATAAAATTCTTGAGATGGGACCCGAATATCTGATTGTGAAAAAGGGAGAGCACGGAGCCCTCTTGTTTTCGAATGGAGAGATTTTTTCCGCCCCTGCATATCCGGTCGTTAATATTTTTGACCCGACCGGAGCCGGGGACACGTTTATGGGCGGACTGCTTGGATGGCTTTCCTATACTGATGACCTGAGCCAGGAAAATTTACGAAGAGCGGTTATATTCGGTTCGGCGATGGCAAGTTTCTGCGTTGAAAAATTTGGCCCGGAACGTCTGACTTCTCTGACTGAAGACGAAATTTATGAACGTTACAAGGAATTTCAGAGATTAAGTAATATTCCGGGAGTCGAGGAGTGAAATGGATAGGATTCTTTTAAGTCAGAAATCGGAGGGTTCAGGATGAGTCTTCCGATTTCCATCCTCTTTCGCCGATAAGCGGAACAAACTTGAAAATATTAAATCGTTCTTCTTCGTAGGCATCCTCCGACACGCGGGTGACGCGTACCATGGTCTGTCGCTTCTGATCACCTACGGGTACAACCAGGTGTCCGCCGACTTTAAGCTGGCCAATCAAAACTTCAGGTACTTCCGGCGCACCTGCCGTTACCACGATCCCATCGTATGGTGCATAGGCCGACCATCCGAGGGTGCCGTCGCCGAGTTTTAAATGCAGCCTGAAACCGAGCTCGTTCATGATTTCTTTGGCTTTCAGGTAGAGCTCTTCATGGCGTTCTATACTGTAGACCTCCGCGCCCATGTGATGCAAGAGAGCGGCCTGGTAGCCTGACCCAGTTCCGATTTCTAAAATTTTATCTCCTTTCTCAACCTCAAGCAGTTCGGTTTGAGCGGCAACCGTATAAGGCTGCGAGATCGTCTGGCCTTTTCCTATGGGCAGTGCGGTATCCTCGTAGGCCCGGTTTTCCAGGGCTGTATCGATAAACAAATGACGGGGTATGGATTCAATTGCCTGAAGTACGGCTTCGTCCTCGATCCCTTTGGTCCGCAGTTTATCGACTAATTTATTTCTTCGATTAACAAATTTTCTATTGGCTCTGTCGCCTGGTCCCAACGTATGTCCGTTTGACTATCAAATTTTGATGTAGTTTCCAGTATATAAAAAAGTTCATTCAAAAAGAATGTGCGATATCAGATCGGAAATCGGAAGCAGGGAAGTTTTTTAAAATGAAGATCTCTGCCGTTGTCTCACATTTGGAAAAACATAAATTGCCGTCCGGATGCCAGAAGGATTAAACGGAACCCGCTATAAAGGCCTGTAACCCCTCCTTTTTTCTTTTGCTGAACTTGTATTCAATCCAAATGCTTGTATTTTCTATCCATCAAATAATCTGTAAAATTCTTGGTGGATGAAAAAGTTAGGGGCTACAGGTCTGATACTGATTTTGATTGGAATTCTGTCAGGTGGATTTTACCATGTATTTGCCTGGGCGGGTGGAGAGTCAGCGAATGCGGAAGTATACGGTACGTGGGTAAGTCTGTTACCCCCTTTAGTTGCCATAGGATTTGCCCTCGTTATGCGGGAGGTCATCCTTTCGTTGTTTTCAGGAATTTGGATCGGGGCGCTCTTCCTGACTGATTTTAATCCGCTGACGGCGACCGGAAGGTCCATTGATTTTTTAATCGATGCCCTGCTGGTTCCGGACCACGCGGCGATTATCGTATTTAGTCTGTTACTTGGAGGGATGGTGGGCCTTGTGACTCGCGGGGGAGGA
Organism: Balneolaceae bacterium; assembly: GCA_040877875.1. Lineage (GTDB taxonomy): Bacteria > Bacteroidota > Rhodothermia > Balneolales > Balneolaceae > JBBDNC01. The sequence goes on from JBBDNC010000146.1 coordinate 5,083, forward strand.
GCGAACGGAATGGTTGATCTTCTGGAAAAATATGCCACAAATCGAACCCGGGGACAGCTTATGACCTGGTTGGCAGCTTTTTTTCTGTTTTTTGATGATTATGCGAATACCCTCATTCAGGGCAATGCTTTTCGCCCGATCACAGATCGGTTGCAGATATCCAGGGAAAAACTCGCTTATATTGTAGATTCAACGGCTGCTCCGTTGGCCGTCTGTGCCGTGATTACTACCTGGATTGGATTCGAGATCACTCAGATCCAAAATGCATTGTCCGGCTTGGCTGCCCAGGCTACGGATCCCGGGCAAGCTGCGCAACTTCAGGCGGGCGCGGAAAATGCATTTTTAATCTTTCTTCACTCCCTGCCTTACCTCTTTTATCCTCTCCTGGCTATATCTTTTGTACTGATGATCATCCTCATGAAGAAAGATTTTGGCCCCATGCTTGAAGCTGAACGAAGAGCGGTGACGGGGGGCGGGATTTTACGGCCGGGGTCCAACCCTGCCACCGATACGAGCCTGGAATCTTTACAGCCGAAGCCCGGGAAACCCCGTAGATGGGTTAACATGGCTTTGCCGATTATTGCGGTGATCGGTGTAGCTCTTTCAGGGCTCTATATGACGGGTATTTCGGCCCTGGAAGCCGGTAAAGAACAAACCCTGACTGCTATTATCGGTGGAGCGGATCCTTTTGCCGCCCTTCTTTGGGCATCATTTGCCGGTTGTGCGGTGGCCATTGCCCTGGTGATTTTCCAAAAGATTCTTACAGTTTCCGAAGCCCTGGAGTCGATGGTAGGGGGGATGCAGTCCATGCTAATGGCAATTATTATTCTCGTCCTTGCCTGGGGACTCGGCGGAGTGACGGAGGAAGTCGGAACGGGAAGTTTTCTCGCATCCCGGTTAAGCGAATCTCTTCCCCTGGGACTTCTTCCGGGCCTGATCTTTTTTATTGCAGCCGTCACGGCATTTTCGACGGGAACTTCCTGGGGAACCATGGCGATCCTGTTTCCGGTGGTTGTTCCCCTTGTTGTGGCAATGGGAGCTGGGGTCGGTTTTGCCGGGGGTGAGCATTACGTCATCCTGTTGGGTTCTGTCAGCTCGGTTATGGCCGGAGCGGTTTTCGGCGACCACTGTTCGCCTATATCCGATACAACGGTTTTAAGCTCCATGTCATCCGCATGTGATCTGATCGATCATGTCAGGACTCAGCTTCCCTATGCCTTGGTTGTTGCTGTTGTTGCACTGCTTGTCGGTGAGCTCCCGGCCGCAATGGAGTGGATACATCCTTTGTGGAGTATTCTGCTCGGACTGGTCATTCTCTATGCAATTCTGCATTTCTACGGAAAAAACCCCGAGGAGGTTGAGGAATCGGGAATGTAATCCTTCTTTGTTTATGATGAAAAAGTTGGCCCTTTTGTTTCCGGCTTTTGCCCCGAATTTATATGACCTTGCTGCGATCTTGCAGGCTGACGAGGTGATTTTACAGGATACTGAACCCTGGTCGCGCAAATCAAGGGTTCACCGTGCGCTCATACGGTCACCGGAGGGGACTCAATACCTCAATATTCCGGTGCGGACGGAAGACCGTAAAAAGAAGATCCGTGATATTCGAATCGATCAATCTGATAACTGGATCCTCCCCATTTTACGCGCCATGAAATACAATTATCGGAACAGCCTGTATTTTGATTTCTATGAACCGGAAATTCAGGCCGATTTTGAATACGGCAGAGAGTGTGAATACCTGCTTCCTTTTGTACTTCATCTTCGATATCGGCTATTCCGCTTTTTGGAACTGGATATCCAAAAAAAGGAAAAACTCTCGCACGATCTCCCGGAATATACATCAGACCCTGATGTGTTAGCCCGGGAATTGGGGGCCGATACATTATTCCAGGAACATCATTCGCGTCACTACCAGCGCCAGGCAGAATTGCGCACCCACCCGGACTTTGACCATCCGGTATACCGCCAGCATTTTGAGGGCTTTGAGCCCTGGTGTTGTTTGTATGATCTGCTTTTCCAATTCGGCCCGGAAAGCTTTCGGGTCATCGATCCATTGAGAGGCGATTAGGTTTAAAGAAATTGGGATATCAGAGAGAAAGGAAAAACATCGATTTAGATCAAAAGGGAAATCAGAAATAATTGTAGAGCAGGCACATTTCCTGCTTCCAGGAGCCGGTGCCTTCCTTGAGTCCTCCGTCTGAAACGTATCCTTTCCATAAGTCGTTGTAGGTTTTGATATTATTTTCAATTCGAGCATTTACTACAAAACGGAGAGTATTTATGAGTTCACAAATGAAGGCAGCCTATTTTGATGAATTTGGAGAGTTGGATCAGGTTAAAACCGGTTCCCTGGAACGCCCTGAACCCGGTGAGGGGGAGGTCCTTGTTCAGGTAAAGGCAGCGGGTGTTAATCCCGTGGACGCCGCTGTGGCCCGGGGCATGCTGAATGCGGTCGTCCCTGCCAAATTCCCGGTGATCCCGGGCTGGGATGTTGCCGGGGTGGTGGAAGAAAGGGGTCATGCGGCCCGGCGATTCAATGAGGGAGATGAAGTATATGCCTACGTCAGACGGCCCGTTGTGCAAAAGGGTACGTTTGCGGAATATATAGCACTGCCTGAGTGTTATCTTGCACTACGTCCCCAAAAAATCACGATGGAAGAAGCGGGGGGAATTCCCCTGGTTGGACTCACCGCATATCAAGCTCTTTTCCAGGCGGGAAATCTGCAAGAAGGTCAAACATTGTTAATACTGGGCGCTTCCGGCGGTGTGGGTTCGATGGCCATACAACTGGCCAAGTCGACCGATGCTGACGTTATCGGTGTGGCAAGTAACAGGAATCAGGCCTATATGAAAGATTTGGGGGCTGATGAAACCATTGACTACAAAGCCGGGGATTTGGGAGACTCTGTCAGAACAGCCGTACCGGAGGGAGTGGATTTCATCTTCCATTGCTCGCGGGGCGATTCGCTGAATCAGAGTATAAAGACTCTTAAAAGTGGCGGGCAACTTGTATCCATTACAAATCGTCAGCCTGATGTCCCTGACGATATCAACTTCCGGTACGTGTTTGTTGAGCCGAATTCGGTGCAATTAAAACACATCCGGGAACTGGCGGATGAAGGGAAGATCAACCTTCCGATCTCCAAAACGTTTAGCCTGGAAGATGCCGGGAAAGCCCTCCGGGAGATTGAATCTCTACATACGCAGGGTAAAATGGTGATCATTCCCTGAATCTGAATCCAGGATAGGAGGCAGAAAACTAAACAAGGCCGGCTGTAGCCCCACCGGGCTTTTTCTAGTGCCCCATTAGCCTTCAGATCGTTTTGAGAGAGACAAATACTTACAGTTTAAGATCAGGGGGTTTAATAAGAAACGAAGTGATCATTCCTTCGAGACTCAACATTCCTTCATCTTTTCCACCAGCCGGCAAACATCATTTTTCATGTATCAAACCTTCAAACATCGAATTCAACACCCTGGGCCAGCGGCATGGTATCTCCCCAGTTGATTGTATTTGTCTGACGCCGCATATAGGCTTTCCAGGCATCGGATCCTGATTCTCGTCCGCCGCCGGTCTCTTTTTCACCCCCGAAGGCGCCGCCGATTTCAGCTCCGCTCGTCCCGATGTTGATATTTGCAATGCCGCAGTCAGATCCCTTGTGACTCAGAAACTGTTCAACTTCCCGCATGTTGAGACTGAACAGGGCGGAACTGAGTCCTTGCCGCACACCGTTATGGAACCCGACGGCCTGTTCGAGGTCCTGGTATTTGATCAGGTAGAGGATCGGAGCAAACGTTTCCTCCTGAACGATGTTGTAATGGTTCTCCACTTCAGCTATGGCGGGGCGGACATAGTGCCCTTCCATATTTTCCAGCACTTCCCCGCCGTAGACGATCTTTCCTCCTTCCCTTTGAATTTGTTCAAGGGCTTTTTGCATGGATTGTACGGCTTCCTGGTCAATCAGGGGACCCACAAGGGTCTCTTCCTCCAGGGGATTACCGATGGAAATACTCTTGTAGATATCCGTAAGGCGGGTTTTGATCTGATCATATACCTCCTGATGGACAATCAGCCTTCGTGTAGAGGTGCATCGCTGGCCCGCGGTTCCGACTGCACCGAACACTGAAGCCCGGACAGCCATTTCGATATCCGCATCTTTTGAGATAATGATTGCATTGTTACCTCCCAACTCAAGAATGGTTTTGCCCAGTCTTTCGGCCACGGTTTTCCCAACCTGGCGTCCCATGGGGATAGAACCGGTTGCTGAAATAAGGGGCAAACGATTGTCGGTCGTCATCCACTCGCCTGCTTCGCGTCCCCCGGTAATGAAGTTAAAAATCCCTTCGGGCAGATCATTTTTTTCAAGTACCCCTGCAATAATTTTTTGAACCGCTACACTGCAAAGAGGAGTTTTCTCCGATCCTTTCCAGATGACCACATCTCCGCAAACGGCGGCAATCATTGCGTTCCAGCTATAGACGGCAACCGGGAAGTTAAATGCAGAAATGATTCCGACCGGCCCCAGGGGGTGCCACTGTTCATACATTCTGTGATTGGGCCGTTCGGAATGCATGGTTTTTCCATAGAGCATTCTTGACTGTCCGACTGCAAAATCACAGATGTCGATCATTTCCTGCACTTCGCCCAGTCCCTCCTGATAGATTTTTCCCATTTCATAACTCACAAGCTTCCCAAGAGCTTCTTTGTTTTTGCGGAGCTCAAGACCGATTTGACGGACTACTTCCCCCCGTTCGGGAGCAGGCACCATTCGCCAGGTCCGGAAAGCTTCCACAGCCGTTTCAGCCACCCGGTTATATTCCTCCGCGGTGGTCAGGCTTACTTCCGCAATGGAAGAACCGTCAATCGGGGTATAACTGGTAATCGATTCAGAATTCGATTTTCCGATGAACGTTCGGCCGGTGGAAGTGCCGGGGTTCGTTTCTTCCAGGCCAAGGGCTTTTAGAATTTTTTTCATCGCTTGTTTTAGAGTTTGATTGTCATTTCCTTTCTTTGATGAAATATAGGAGCCCGCAGAGGCTTTCCCAATTTACTTGAGAAAACGATTCCCGATGATCATACATTTTGAGAAAGGACGTCCGGGGGGAAAGGAAATTATCAGTTCAAGCAGGGGGGAGCCACTGGAGTCAGATGTCTATTATGACAGGTATCTATTTAAAGGGTTCGGCACACTCACTGTCCATGTCAATTCAGACCTGATACGCAAATGAATAGTCGAAACAAAGCCTCGAATCGTCAGATTAAAAAATGGCGAAAATTACAGCAGGGTAAATACCGGCAGAAAGAAGGATTATTTCTGGCTGAGGGGGAACGGTGTGTAAGTCAGATTCTGGGTAACAGGGCATTGGTGGTTAAAGAGCTGGTCGTGGATGAAAATTTTGAAATTACCGAACGGATTTCGAGTTCAGGGCTTGGAATTTATTCTGTCTCAACGGCCGAATTGGATGAAATTACCGATACGGAAAATCCCCAGGGAATTCTGGCTGTTTGCCGGATTCCGGAAGAGAGAGAGCTTGTTGATTTAGCACGGAAATCTGGAATTCTGATTGCTACGGATGAAATTCAGGACCCCGGAAATCTCGGAACGATTCTCCGAACGGCTGTCTGGTTCGGTGCGGCCGGACTGCTGGCGGGTAAAGGGAGTGTGGATCCCTGGCATCCGAAAGTGGTTCGGAGTACGGCAGGGGCCACAGGGGTGTTGCCCATCATAAAAGGGGATTTAAGAAACATGTTAAAGAGTTTGTCTGACGAGGGTTGGGAAATCCTTCTTCTTGACAAGGGGAGGGAATCGGAAAATTTACGAGAGGTCAAAAAATTTGAAAAAGCCGTAATTACCGTTGGCAATGAGGCTAAAGGCATCTGTGAGGATCTGTTGGGCGAAGGCTGGAAAACCGTGAAAATAGGGGGAGAGATGGATGGTGTGGAAAGTTTGAATGCGGCAATTGCTACCGGTATTGCTTTATATCATTTCTGCAGGTGACTCCCTCCCTTCGCCTCTATCCGATTCGCCCAGCCTTTTTTAAGATTAAATGAATCACCTGAAAAGAAAGCGATAGATTGCCGGGAGTTTCATTAGTCGGGATCGACGATTTCGACGTGGTCAATTTTTCGTCCCAAAAAACGCTCTGCGAGTTCCTGGAAGCGCTGGGGACGGTCACTGACGTAGCATTGAAACCGGCCATCTGAAGTGGAGGGATTGACAAGGTTCAAAGTTTTGAGTGCTGTTTTTGCCGAGGAAGCGATGGCGTCGGCTGAATCAATGATTTCGAGAGGATGACTTTTAAATAGTGTCCGGATGGAAGACTTGAAGAGAGGATAATGTGTACATCCCAGGATCAACGTCCGGACTCCGTTATTCCGGAAAGGACTTAAATAGATGTCAAGGGCTTTCATGGCAACCTCATTATCGATCCATCCTTCTTCTGCCAGCGGGACTAAAAGCGGACATGCTTTTGAAATGACATCTATGTCAGGGTTCTTCTTTTTCAACGCATTTTCATAGGCGTTCGACCCGATGGTTGCAAGGGTGCCGATGACTCCAATACTGTTTGAACCTGTATCTATTGCGGTCTTCGTACCGGCTTCAATAACATCCAAAACCGGGGTCTTTCCGGCAATATTTTCAACAGTTTCGCGGGCCACAGCGGATACGGTATTACAGGCGATGAGGATTATTTTAACATTGTGTTGCAGCAGAAAACGGGTAATCTGGCTTGCATACCGTTGAATAACCTGGCCGGACTTAATGCCGTAGGGAACTCTTGCCGTATCCCCGAAATAAATGATATCCTCATTCGGCAGTTTGTCCATCACAGCTTTTGCAACGGTGAGTCCGCCGATTCCTGAGTCGAAAATGCCAATGGGTGATGTAGGATTGGAAGCCATAGCCTGAATTATTCACAAATTTTAAGAAATAATAATTTAAGTTTAATTAAAACAGCAATTTACATTTATTCATGTTATTGAACTCAATTTTCGTCTGGGCTACTCTGCGAAATTTAACTGTGTGCTGCGTTGTCCCGGAAATGGTCTGCTCAACGTACTTAGGTACGTTTCCTCCCCCATTTCCGGGACGCCTTGCCCACAGCCAAATTTCTAGGTGAATAATCCAGGATAGAAAGATATTAAATGCGTAGTCAACGCAGGGGAAAGTAGAAAAAGAGCAACTGAGAAGAAATAAATTTAAAAACAACCAAGTGTCGTGTCAACCATACTCTTATGGGACCAAGTCTGTCTCTTTTTCCTTCTGGCTTCTTTAAAACACCGGTGCGTAGCTACGGCTATGCACCGGTGTTTTGCATTGCCAGAAGAAAAAATCTCCGCGACTTATCCCATATCGCATGGTTGACACGACACTAGCCGTTTTCCGGGCTACCTGAATTTCGCTTCTTCGGTTTTTCAGGTCACCGCTTCGGAAGCGTATGAACTGTCGGGTTTTTTGATCCGGGAGGAGGATGCCCGTACAATCAGTTGGGGGTTTAACAAGGTTTTTCTCGGTGTAAAATCATCCTCATTCGAATTTACCTGGTCGAGGAAAAGCTGGGCTGCAAAATTACCCATTCGCTTGGTATGCTGATCCAGGGAAGTCAGCCCGGGCTCAATCACCGAACATGAAAAGTCGTTGCTGTATCCTACCAGGGCAATCTCGTCCGGGATGCTAATGCCTTGTTCCTTAAAAGTTTGAATCGCCCCCATCGCTGCAAAATCACTGGAAGAGAAGACGCCGTCAGGGGTCTGTGGTAATTGAAGTAACTGGTTGCCGAGTTTATTCCCGGTTTTAAGTATTCGGTCCGTATCCCGGATGAGGTCGGATTCGATGATAAGGTCTTCATCGACCTCCAGGTTGTGCTCCTTGAGGGCATCCCGGTATCCCTTGAGACGGTCTTTATAGATGTTAATATGCTGGCGTCCGGAGAAATGCGCAATACGCTTACAACCCTGTTCAATAAGATGCGTCACCGCTTTATAGGCACCCAGGTAGTCGTCCGTTACTACGGCATTTGCATCGAGTGATTCACTGACCCGGTCATAGAGAACGAGGGGGACTCCACGATTTTTAATTTTTTCAAAATGAGAAATATCCGTGGTTTCCTTGGCAATGGATGCAATAATTCCATCTACCTGAATCTGCAGCAGTGCATCTATATTCAACTGTTCTTTCAGGAATTGATCGTCCGACTGACAGATAATCAGGTTGTATCCTTCTTCCCGGATTACTTCCTCGATTCCTCTGATTACAGACGCAAAAAAATGCCGGTCGGAAGTAGGTACGATCACTCCGATTATATTGCTTTTCCCCTTTCTCAACGCGGCTGCAATATTATTAGGCTGATAGTTGAGTTTTTCAACCATCTTCCAAACGGCTTCTTTTGTTGAGTCACTAATCCTGGGGTGGTTCTTGAGGGCCCTTGAAACCGTTGATGCTGTAACGTTCAGTTCCCTGGCAATATCCGAGATAGTGGTTCTTTTCTTTTTATTCATCAAATAATGGAGTTTGGGTAATCTATATAATAGAAGAACAGGCGTATTGGGGATATAAAATTTTTCAATCGAACGAACCTAATAATACTTTTTTACTTACTATTTCAGCACCTAAAGAAAGCAAAATAATAATTTATTTGAAAAGAAGTGTTTTTTGGGTGTCTGGAGTTCTTCCAGCCCTTTCCTGAGAGGTGTTTAAAAACGAATGTTTCCCGGTTCATTATCAGCATTTTGAAATAACGTTTGCATTCCGATATTGTGAATTTTATCGGTATAATGATCGATTAATAACGGTTCAAGAGTGACGATAGAATCAAATTTTAACACAAATTTCCATTTATTAGTTCTGTGTGAATTCTCTTCTGTGGATAGAGGGAATGGTTTCATTCAGGTTTTAAATGCAAAGACATATATCTGAAATTATCTATTATCATCCTTTATTAGCCTGTTGAAGGCTAATATTTATTCTCTTTACTTCCTCCAGTCCCACTTAGTCAAAAACAAGGAATGCTGTATTTTTCCCGCCGGATTTTTAAGAGGTTGAGTTCAACTGGCATCTATAAATGTAAAAAAATGTAAAATATATAAACTGATATTGTAATTGTATTGTGAATTATTTCTCTTAGAAAAGTAGTGCAATCGATTACGCAACATGTAATCTGTTCACGTCTTTTGAGCCTGCACCGGCTTCAAAAGCTGAGTTCTGCTGAGAACTGTCATCCTTTGGGTCATGCAGGAGCAGCCAGTATGAATTTGTAAAATTACAATCACTTAACTTGGTAAGGGATATTGTGTTATGAGAAAAATAAATACGGTTAAACTGCTGATCTGCTTTCTTGCAGGTGGATTGGTTGGAGTGGGTCTATTTGACTCGGCGCAAGCACAGAATCACACGGTAAGCGGAACGATTATCTCTTCTGCTGACGGGGAAGCGCTTCCCGGTGTGAATATTGCAGTTAAAGGGACGACAACTGGAACGACTACAAATATTGACGGGGAGTATTCGCTGACTACTTCATCAGCGAATGATACCCTTGTCTATTCCTATATCGGGTATGAAACCCTGGAAGAACCGATTAACGGCCGGAGTACAATCGATATAGCCCTGGTTCCCCGTGCAATTGAAGGGGAGGAACTGGTGGTGGTCGGTTATGGAGCCGTTCAACGCCGGGATATTACCGGTTCGGTTACTTCCGTATCGACTCAGGATATTCAAGAAGTGCCTGTTTCGGATGCCGGACAGGCCTTGCAGGGAAGGGCTGCAGGAGTCGTGGCTCTTTCTGCCGGTAACCGTCCGGGTGAAGGAGTAACGATCCGTATTCGCGGACGCCGCTCGCTTACGGCCTCAAATGATCCGCTGTTTGTGGTGGATGGAATCCCCCTGGAAGGAAATATCGATGACATCAACCCGAGGGATATCGAGTCGATGGAAGTTCTCAAGGATGCCTCGGCTACAGCTATTTACGGTTCCAGGGGAGCGAACGGGGTTATCCTGGTAACAACCCGGCGAGGAGGGAATCATGCAACTACCGTTTCCTACTCCGGACATACGGGAATTTCGCAGGTATTGGGAACCCCCGATATGATGAGTGGCCCCGAATTTGCAAGGATGAAGGAGCTGTCAGGTCGAGACTTTACCCCGTCCGAGCAGGATGCGATACAACGCGGAGTATCTACCGACTGGGTCGACTTGCTTCTGGATGAAGGCTACCAGCATAACCATCAATTAAGTATTCAGGGCGGAAATGAGAGTACACAGTTTGCTGTATCGGGAAACTTTTTTTTCGAGCAGGGCGTGATCAGTAATCAGGATTTTAACCGGAATACATTCCGGGTGAACCTGGACCACTCGATTTCCGACCGGTTCAGAATCGGTACATCCACCCAGATTTCAAACCAGGTTCAAAATTGGGGATCCAACCCTTACGGACAGGCGCTGGCGACGAATCCGCTGGCCGAACCTTTTGATGATGAGGGGAATCTGATCTACCGGCCGGGCGCCGACCCTCTTATTTTTAACCCCCTGGCCGACCTGGAAGAAGGAGTGTATTTGGACGAGAGAACACGTCTGAGGGTATTCAGTAATATTTTTGCTGAATACGATCTCCTGGAGAACGTAAACTACCGGATGAACTTCGGGCCGGATTTTAAGGACTACCGGCGCGGGGTGTTTCAGGGAAGCCTGACGACCGCCCGCCAGTTCGGGAGCCCTTATGCCGAGAAAGAACATAACCGGCAGCTGACCTATACCTTTGAAAATATTCTTACCTATACGGAAGATATAGGAGAAAACCATGCCTTTGATGTGACCGGTCTTTACAGTATCCAGTCCTCAACCGAAGAGTGGTCGGATGTGTCAGCATCAGAACTGCCGTATGAGCATCAGAAGTTCCACAACATCGGAACCGGTGCCCGCATTGAAGGTCTTGGAAGTGAACTGGAAGAATGGGGAATCATGTCCTTCATGGGGCGCCTCAATTACCGGTTGATGGACCGCTACTTGTTGACGATTACCGGACGCTATGACGGATCTTCCCGACTTGCGGAAGGGAACAAGTGGGGCTTTTTCCCCTCCGTGGCTCTCGGCTGGCGTATCAACGACGAGGCATTTATGGCCGACCAGACCCTGTTTTCGGAATTACGGCTTCGGATCAGTTACGGGATAACGGGGAATACAGCCATTGATCCCTATCAAACGAGAGGGGGGTTGTCGAGAACCAACTATTCGTTTTCTGATGAAGCGGCTTTTGGCTACAGGCCCGGATCCATTGCCAATCCCGAACTACAGTGGGAGAAATCAGCCACAACCAACATCGGAATTGATTTTGGCTTGTGGGAAGACCGGGTTGCCGGCAGTGTTGAACTTTATGAAACTCATACGACAGACCTGTTGCTCGAGCGGAATATCCCGATTACCTCTGGTTTCAATTCCGTGCTTGAAAATATTGGTGAAACCAAGAACAGAGGATTTGAGGTGACACTTGTCACACGTAACATCAGCAATCAGAATTTTAGCTGGACAACGAATGCCAATTTCTTCGGCAATCGGGAGGAAATTTTGGACTTGTATGGAACAGGTGTTGACGATATAGGTAACGAGTGGTTTATCGGTGAACCCCTGACAGTTTGGTACGACTATGATAAATTAGGAATCTGGCAACAGAACGAAGCGGATCAATCGGATCAGTTCGATCTGGAACCCGGTCAGATCAAGGTTCGGGATATCAATGGCGACGGACGAATTAACGAACAGGATCGGGTTGTCCTGGGTTCAGATATGCCAAACCTTAGCCTGGGTTTGGGTAACCGTTTCCGATATAAGGATTTTGATCTTTCAGTATTTTTGTTTGGCAGTTTCGGCCATATGATTTTCAATAATTTCAGAGTCGGAAACAGTACGATGCAGGGACGCTATAATAACCTGAACATCGATTACTGGACACCGGATAATCCAACAAACGTCCATCCAAGGCCTGATGGTACTCAAGAACGGCCAATATACGGCGATTCCAGGGGGTACATGACCGGTGACTTCCTCAAAGTCCGGAATATCCAGTTTGGTTATAATCTTCCGGCAACTTTCATATCCAAAGCCGGAATCCGGTCAGCGCGTGTCTATGTAAATGCCGAAACACCGTTTGTCTTTTCCAATCTGGAAAATGGAGTGGATCCGGAGCAATATGGAGGGGTAATCGAGGCCAATGTTCCCAGTACCCGGCTATATACCGTTGGCGTTAATATCAATTTTTAATTGAAAAGGTGTGAGTACAATGAAAATATTTAAATTAAAATATCTGTTATCAGCACTCATTCTGGCATCTTTTGTCGTCGTATCCTGTGATGTTCTGGATGAGGAGATTGTTTCCGGTGTTACAGCCGATGTCCATTACAACACCCCGGAAGGGTTTGAGGATGCTGTCAATGCCGCTTACGTTCAACTTCGCCAGTACTATGGTTCTGAACATGGCGGAAATCTGAACGCTATGGGAACGGACATCATTTCCAATGGCGGGCACGGTGGCTTCCATTACATGAACCAATATACGGCCGGGCTGAATTCGGAGTCCTCCCCGTTCTGGCATATATGGAACAATTTCTATCAGGCGATCAACACCTGTAATGCGGCAATCAACCGTTCCGAAGATGCGGATATGCCCCAGGCGGAAAAAAACGTAAAGATCGCGGAAGTCCGTTACTTGCGGGCTCACTACTACTTCCTTTTGGTTCAGAACTTCGGGCCGATTCACCTTTCGCTTGAAGAAACCATTGGAGTGGAGACCGAAGCAAACCGAACTTCCGAGGATGTCGTCTACGAAGCGATTATCGATGACCTGGAATTTGCCATTCAAAATTTGCCGGCGACCCAGAGTGAATTCGGACGAGCTACCGAACCGGCAGCCAAACATATGCTTTCACTGGTACTGTTGACTCGGGGACAAACCAGCTTTGCTCAATCGGATGATTTTGCAAGAGCCGCTTCTCTCGCCGATGAAGTGATTAACAATTACAACCACCGGCTGCTGGATGACTTTGCAGATGTCTTTGACCACGACAACGAACAGAATGACGAGGTCATCTGGTCTGTTCAGTATACCCAGGATCCTCTCATCAATGACCCGGGCAACCATAGCCATCTCCATTACAGGCCGTGGTATGAGGTGTTTAGTGACGGGCTCGACCGTGCGCTCGAACCCGGATATGGCCGTCCCTGGATTCGTTTCCGGCCATCACCGTTCGGAATGGAGAACTTCCGCCCGCTGGATGTGGATTCGAGGTATGACAAATCCTTTCAGGATGTCTGGTATTTCAACACGACAAACGGTATTCCGGACGGAGCCGCTGTTGGGGATACGGCAATCTGGGTAACGGATGAGTTTCTAACCCAGCAGGATGTGGATGAAGTCGAGGCAAGGCTTCCGGGCGTAAACCTGATGACCTGGAATTCTGATAACGAGGGAGATCCGTGGTACTGGCATATCAATATGTTCCCGAATCTGAAAAAAGTGGACGACTTCAAGCGTCCGTCCGTCAACGAAGCGAACGGTTCGCGGGATTATATTGTCTACCGCCTTGCAGAGACCTTACTCAATGCTGCGGAAGCATTGTTTATGGACGGCCGCGCGAATGAGGCCGTACCCTATGTCAACGCAGTGCGCCGGAGAGCAGCCTTCCCCGGGATGGAAGATCAGATAATGATCACAGCTTCGGATATCGACCTGGATTTCCTCCTTGATGAACGGGCCCGGGAGTTATATGGAGAACAAAAACGGTGGCTGGATCTGAAACGAACCGGCAAACTTGTGGAAAGGGTCCGCCGTTATAACCCGACCGTGGGTGCGGAAAATATACAGGAACACCATGTGCTCAGGCCGATTCCTGCGAATCAGCTTACACGGACAACGAATGATTATTCGCAGAATCCCGGATATTAATTAACCGTCGCGAATATTGACATAATACCTGAAATCACCTACCCTGAGAATGCTGTCTTAAAGGAATACAGATGACCCTTTAAGGCAGCATTTTTCACTAGTTATGTCATATCTTATTAATTTATATCATTTTGGAAGAAATAAGATGGGTTGTACGCTTATGAATTTGTATCAGATAAAACAAACTGTTCTGAAGGCGGTATGCCTTTTTTGCCTCTCTCCACTTCTTATGATCATGGAGCCTTATTCCGTTCTATATGCTCAGACCGGCCCTGTGGCTGAATTTTCTGTGTATGCGGGCAAGGATAAAAGAGTGAACACACCGGTAAGTGCAAGCCTGGAAGGCGTCCCGCTGCAGTTCGATGGCACCGGCAGATATCAGTTGTTTGAGATTACCGGGGGAATTGACGAACCGGTTGCTTCGCAGTGGATTCCGGGAAATCCGGACCGTCTGACCTGGATCCTGGAGGGGGAAACCAGCCCGGGGGTGGTTAGATCGTATGAATTGAGACTCACCGACCCGGCTGAAGAAAGTGCCGGCGAAGCCGAACGGGAAGATGTAAGGGTATCGGATAACGGGGAAGAGTTGACCTTGAACATTGCTGATAAACCTGTGTTAACTTACCGGTATGCAGTGAAGGATGTGCCCGAAGGGGTGGAGGAGATATACCGGAGGGGCGGATATATCCATCCGGTCTGGTCGCCCGCTGGAGAAGTCCTGAGCCGGATCCAACCCCCGGATCACTACCACCATTATGGTCTCTGGAATCCCTGGACCCGCACGGAATTTGAAGGGCGTGAAGTGGATTTCTGGAATCTTGCCAAAGGCCAGGGAACCGTGCGTGCCGAACATGTAATGGAACGGACCGAGGGACAAGTATTCGGCGGGTTTAAATCAGTTCACGACCATGTCGATTTTACGGGACCTGAAGGTGAAAAGGTCGCTCTCAATGAACAGTGGGAAGTGAATGTTTGGAACGCAGACCCGGATCAAAATGTATGGCTGGTCGACTTTGTCTCCACTCTTGCCCCCGCAACGGACGAGCCGTTAACGATCAAGGAATATCGATATCAGGGCTTTAGCCTGCGGGCAACTGAAAAATGGAATGACGACAATACGGACCTTCTCACCTCAGAAGGTTTCGACAAAAGCAACGCCAACGCAACACGTGCCCGGTGGATTGATGTGAACGGTGTTTCCGGTGTGGAGGCAGGCAGCTCGGGTATTTTGTTTATGACCCATCCTGCCAATTACAATTATCCGGAGCAGTTGAGAATCTGGCCCGTAGGTGCCAACCAGGGTGTGGAAAATGTTTACATTAATTTTAACCCGGCACAGGATCGTGATTTTAAACTCCACCCCGGCAAAACGTATACCCTGAAGCACCGAATGTTGATCTATGACGGGAAAATAGATTCGGCAAAAGCTGAACGGTATTGGGTAAATTATGTTAATCCGCCCAGGGTCGAGGTTCATCCGGTCGGTGCCCTGAAAGGAGCAAAAGTACTGGTTTATACGAAAAACGGTGAAGGATATGTGCATGAGAATATTCCCAGCAGTATCGAAGCGATTGAAAAACTGGGTGAGGAGTATGGATTCTCGGTAGATGCTTCGGACGATCCGTCCCTCTTTACAGAGGAAAACCTGAAACAATACGATGTACTGATTTTTTCCAATACCAATAACGAAACATTTGATACCGACCGGCAAAGAAAAGCCTTACAGTCTTACATCCGTAACGGGGGAGGATTCGTGGGTATACATTCGGCCACCGGCTCTGAACGCGACTGGCCATGGTTTTCCAAATTGGCGGGAGGTAATTTTGAACGTCATGCACCCAGGCAGGACTTTACCGTTGAGGTCACCAACCGGGCCCACCCCTCCACTTCCTTTTTACCGGATCGCTGGGAGATCACGGATGATGAATGCTACTATCTTAAAGAGATCAACCCGAAAATAAACGTACTGCTGTCTGCCGACCTGTCAACGGTAACGGATGAGGAAATGAGTGAATATCCCGGTCAGATTTTTGGAGACTCTTTTCCCCTTGCCTGGTACCAGGAATTCGACGGCGGACGCCAATGGTATACTTCTCTGGGCCACCGTTCGGAACAATATGAAGACCCGGTGTTTATGAGGCATATACTGGGAGGGCTCCAGTGGGTGGTCAATGGAGTATCTCGTTAACCTGAACTTTCCGGGTTAGAATTCGGAAATACGACCTTTTAATCCCTAAAACTGAATAATCATGAAGAAAAAACATCAGAATAAACTTCAAAAAGGCAGCGGCCTTACACGACGTGAATATCTGAAGACATCCCTTCTGGGTACAGCCGGGTTATTTATGGCTCCAAGCATCGTGCCTTCCACGGTATTCGGAAAAACTGCCCCAAGCAACAAGATCCATATAGCCCAAATCGGATGCGGCCGGATTGCGCGGGGTCATGACCTGCCGGAAACCCTGAAGGAAGACGATGTTCGTGTTGTGGCCGTAAGTGATGTGGACAGAAACAGGATGGAAGACGGCAAACGCTTCATTGAAGGGTGGTACGAAAAGGAGAAAAATCAAAAGAACTTTGTGAATGTTCAAATGTACCAGGATTTCCGGGAGATGATTGAAAATGCAGAGATTGACGCCGTGGTGATCAGTACGCCTGATCATGCCCATGTCCTGCCTACCCTCTATGCTGCAGTAAACGGCAAGGACGTTTATCTTCAAAAACCGCACTCCCTGACGCTGGAAGAAGGTCGTATCATGAGTAATGTTTTGCAGCGAATGGGGACGGTATTTCAGGTTGGAAGCCAACAACGTGCCATGACACCATGGCCCCAGTTCAAGCGAGCCTGTGAGCTGGTACGTAACGGACGGATCGGCCAGCTCCATACGATTAAAATAGGACTGCCGGGGGATCCGGCCGGGGGCGACCCGACTCCGATGCCGGTCCCGGAAAACCTGGACTATGATATGTGGCTGGGAACTACACCGGTGGTTCCGTATACCGTAGACAGAGTCCATCCCCTCGAGGGTTACAGCCGGCCCGGCTGGCTGCGGTGCGAACAGTTTTCCGCCGGGATGATCACTGGCTGGGGAGCTCACCATATCGATACGGCCCATTGGGGAATGGGAACCGAGTATACCGGTCCTGTTGAAATTGAGGCCGAAGCGGAGTTCCCGACCGATGGTCTCTGGACGGTTCACGGCAAATTCAAGGTCGAGGCAAAATATGCCAACGGGGTGACGATGTATATTACCGGCGACTATCCCAACGGGGTTCGATTTGAAGGAGAGGACGGATGGATTTTTGTGACACGAGGACCGGCCCAGGTTACCGCCAGTGATCCGGACACCGGGAATCCAGAGGAAGCCCCGCTGCAGGCAAGCAACCCGTCAATCCTGAATTCAGAAATGGGTCCCAATGAACTGCATCTGAAAGGTGTGGAAGGCGAAGAGCACCATACGAACTGGATCAGGCATATCAGGAACCGGCGGCTGGATACGTCTGCCCCCGCCGAAGTATCCCACCGATCTACCTCGGCATGTTTAATTTCGCATATCGCCATGAAGCTCCCACGCAAGCTTTACTGGGATCCGATCAACGAGCGGTTTAAAGATGACGATGAAGCCAATGCCATGCTGTCCAGGCCTCAACGGTATCCGTACCGGATCTCAGAGGTGCCCGGTTTGAAAATGGGATAGAAGGAAAAGCAACAAAGCAGGGCAAGAGGGTTATCCGTCATGGGCTCAACGTAGTTGAGTTGCCGGCTGCGGGGATGGACCGAGTGTGTAGAGTAACCGTTCCGCAGCATTGGGAGTTTCATCCGGGATTCAAAATTAAAAGCCGGATGAACAGGGATCGGATCCGTCTCCGGCTTGAATGGCTCGATCGTCATCCTCTTTTTTGAATAAACATAAAATTGAATTTAATTGTATTGTTTTTCGGTTCATGAAAAAAGTAACCCATACCATTTTATGAAAAATTACAGGTTCCTGTTTCTGATGATCTTTATGGTAATGACGACTCTGACTGCCTGCCGCCAGGAAAATCCGGAGAGCGGGTTTACAGGAGCTGAAAACGAAGTGAAAATTATGACCCTCAACCCGGGTCACTTTCATGCAGGCCTGGTCCATAAATATGATTATGGCCAGGTGGATCCGGTGGTTCATATCTATGCGCCGGAAGGGAATGAACTCGAGAGTCACCTGGCCCTCCTTGAACGGTTTAATACGCGGGAGGAGAATCCGACAAACTGGATTCCGAGAGTATACCGGGGACAGGATTATCTGGAACAAATGCTACGGGAAAAGCCGGGAAATGTCATGGTTGTGGCCGGCAATAACGCCAGAAAGATCGAGTATATTCATCAGGCTGTTGAAGCCGGAATCCATGTGCTTTCGGATAAACCGATGGTGATCCACCCGGATCATTTCAGCCTTCTGAAGCAAACCCTGGAGCATGCGGATCAAAACGGGCTTCTTGTCAATGATATCATGACCGAGCGGCATGAAATTACTTCTATCCTGCAAAAAGAACTTTCACAAATGCCGGAATTGTTCGGCGAAATGCTGCAGGGAACGCCGGATGACCCGGCCATTACCAAGGAAAGCGTCCACTACTTTTCCAAAATCGTTGCTGGAGAACCCCTGGTTCGCCCCGCATGGTTTTTTGACGTAACACAGCAGGGAGAAGCCATTGTGGATGTATCCACTCACCTTGTGGACCTGATCCTGTGGCAGAGTTTCCCGGGTGATCCCATTGATTATGAAGACCCTGCCGACGGAGTAGAAGTGCTCTCGGCCCGAAGCTGGGAGACGGAGCTGACTCCCGCCCAGTTTCAAAAAGTTACGAAACAGGAGGCTTTTCCGGAATATCTGATGAAGAACGTAGACGAGAATTCTGTGCTCGGCGTTGCCGCTAACGGGGAGTTTACGTTCAGGGTGAAAGGTGTTCATGGAAAAGTTTCGGTTCGATGGGGTTTTGAAAATCCCGCAGGGGGTGATACACACTATTCAATCATGAGGGGTACCCGGGCAAATCTGACTATTCGCCAGGATGAAGAACAGGATTTTAACGCTACCTTGTATGTGGAGCCGGCCGGTGAAGTCAATCAACAACAGTTTGAAACCACGCTTCGTGAATCGCTGGCAAGTTTGAGTGACCGGTACCCGGGGCTTTCTGCCGAACCTACTGAATTCGGCTGGAAAATATTGATTCCCGGTGAATTTTTGGAAGGTCACGAAGAACACTTTACAAGGGTTACAGAGTTGTATCTCGATTCTCTCGTGGAAGGCCGGTTATCGGAATGGGAACGGACAAACCTGCTGACCAAATATTACATGACAACCCGTGCTTATGAGTTGAGCAGATAAGCAGCGGAATTTTTTAAAATGATAATCTTGTATAAATATAAATTAATCGTACGGAATGAGTTCATTATTTGATCTGGATGGAAAGCTGGCTGTGATAACAGGTGGCGGCACAGGACTGGGCTACGGTATTTCCAAAGCGTTTGTGGAAGCCGGCGCAAGAATTGTGATGACCGGAAGAAGGGAAAACAAACTGGCAGAAGCTTGTAAGAAGCTGGGGGATCGTGCCACCTATATTGTCAATGATGTAACGGATCTGGATTCGCTGCCTGCCTTCGCAGATCAGGTTGAAACCGAGCATGGAGCGATCGATATATTGGTCAATAATGCCGGGATCAATATGAAAAAATATATACTGGATATTACGGACGAAGAATTTCAAAATATTTTACAAACCAATTTGAACGGTGTCTATGCACTGACAAGAGAGGTTGGAAGGAAAATGGCTGCGCGCGAGAGCGGGTCTGTAATTATGATTACTTCTATGGCTGCCATGTACGGCATCCCCCAGGTGAGCCCCTATACGGCTTCCAAGACCGCTGTACTGGGCCTGACCCGTTCCCTTGCTGTAGAATTGTCTCCAAAAGGAGTGAGGGTGAATGCCATTGCTCCGGGATTTATTGATTCACCCATGCTTCGGAAAGCTTTTAAATCCGATCAGGGGCGGGAACGAAGAGTGTTGGAAAGGACTCCCATGAAAAAACTTGGAGAGCCGGAGGATGTAGCCTGTGCTGCCGTTTATCTGGCTTCGGAAGCTTCGAAGTTTATTACCGGCGTGAACCTACCGGTCGACGGTGGAAATTCGATCGGGTTTTAGAAGCAGGTCTACAGGATTCGGCGGGAAAAAAGAGGATATGTCTGTTTAAGTTAATCCGGATGAAAATTAATAAAACCATGAAGAACGATTTTTTTAGGTTCTGTAAATTTCTGTTGTGTACGGGAATCCTCCTTTTTGTTTTTGAAACCACCCCCCTGAATGCAGAAGATGGCTATCGTCTTTGGTTGAGGTATGACCTGATTCAGGATCAGGAGAAACTGGATGTTTACAGGAACCAACTCAAGCAGGTTGTATTAAAAGGGAATTCACCCAAATTGACGGCCGTTAAAAATGATTGGAAAGAGTATGACTTTCAATGGAAGATGGATGATAGTTTTAATGTTTTTCCTGTTATCGGCAGGCTGTGATCAGACTTCCGTTCAGGAAGAGATTTCGATACCGGCACTTCAGGAAGTATTCAGTGAAGATTTTTATATCGGAACGGCATTAAACCGGTCTCAGATTTTTGGACAGGACGAGCGAAGTTTAGAGCTGGTCAGAACTCACTTTAATACCATTACCCCGGAAAATATTCTCAAATGGCAGCACGTCCACCCCAATCCCGGGGAGTATAATTTTGAGCCGGCCGACCGGTATGTGGAATTCGGCGAGCAGGAAGACATGTTTATTGTCGGACACACCCTTGTCTGGCACAGCCAGACCCCTGACTGGGTATTTAAGGACGATGAAGGGGATCCCATGAGCCGGGAAGCGATGATCGAGCGTATGAGGGATCATATCCACACGGTGGTGGGCCGCTATCAGGGCCGGATCGATGGATGGGATGTTGTCAATGAAGCCCTGAATGAAGACGGTTCCTTGCGGCAATCTCCCTGGCTTGAAATTATCGGAGAAGATTATATTTCCCTCGCATTCGAATTTGCCCGGGAGGCCGACCCTCAGGCTGAACTCTATTACAATGACTATTCTCTTGAAAATCCATCCAAACGTGAAGGGGCCGTCAGGCTGATCGAAAGCCTGCAGGAGCAGGGGGTCCCGGTTACCGGAATCGGAACCCAGGGACATTACAGTCTGGAATGGCCGCCTGTTGAGGAAGTGGATGCAACGATTTCCGCTTTTGCAAATCTGGGAATTGATGTGATGGTTACCGAGCTGGATGTAGATGTACTGCCCCGGGCCACAGACGGCCAGGGAGCGGATATCTCCCGTACTGCCGGGCCGGGGGTGGAGTTGAATCCATATCCCGAAGCTCTGCCGGATTTGGTTCAGCAATCACTGGCCAGGCGATATGCACATCTTTTTGAAACATTCCTGCGCCACCGTGAGGTTTTGACCCGTGTTACATTCTGGGGGGTAACGGATGGTCACTCCTGGAAGAATAACTGGCCTGTTCGGGGAAGAACCAACTATCCGTTATTGTTTGATCGCAACTGGGAGCCCAAACCCGCCTTTCATTCCGTAGTAGAAGTTGCCCGTCGTGATTAACGGAATAATTTAAAATCAGGTTGGCAAGATGTGTGATTAAACAATACCTTTCGAAATCGACTTTACCGGTATCGTTTCAACCAGGCGATGTGCGGGAAACAACAGGAAGCAAAGGATTTGTCCGACGACAGAATGAGCGCACAACCCCAACAACATTTGGTTGACATGACACCGGACTTACTTTAAAATTCCCAACGTTTCATGATGACAAACGAGGCAAGGCTATTCTCCGAAAAATCCCGGAATCCCGGATATCTGTTTCTCTTGATCCTTTTTGGTTTGACTGTTTTTTCAACTTGTAGTGGCCCTTCTCCCGAACCGGAAATTGTCAGCGTGAGTGACGAAGAGTCCGGGCCGTTTGCAAACCGGGCCCGGGAAGAGGCCGGCATCTCCCTTGCCGATTCCCTTGAAATCAGTTTGTGGGCTTCAGAACGTTTAATTGCCGATCCGGTAGCTCTGAGTGTCGATCATCAGGGCAGAATCTGGATAACCAGCACCAACCGCCGGTATAGCTCATCGCTGGATATTCGGAATCACCCGGAGTGGAGAACACAGTCTCTTCAAATGACAAGCACTGACGATAAAAGAGAATTTGTCCGCCAGAAATTATCGCCGGAGTACAGTGAAGAAAACAGCGGGTGGCTGGCGGATCTAAACGATGACGGCCTCCATGACTGGCGTGATTTGGCGGTGGAAAGTGATGAAGTCTACCTGCTGGAAGACATTTCCGGTAACGGACTTGCCAATCGCTCCCAATTGTTTTACCGGGGTTTTAATGATGAAATTGCGGACCTGGCCGGTGCGATTACTTACCACAATGAACAGGTGTTTGTCGGAGCGGCACCTGAGGTCCGAAGGTTAAAGGATACGAATTATGACGGGATGGCAGATCAGCAGGAACTCCTCAGCCAGGGATATGGAGTCCATATCACATTCAGCGGCCATGGGATGTCAGGAATGGTTATCGGCCCGGACGGACGTCTTTACTGGGGAGTGGGAGATATCGGGCTGAATGTTTTGGATCAGGAAGGAAACCGCCTGGAGTATCCGTTCCGGGGATCTATTTTGCGTATGGAACCCGACGGCAGCGGCCTCGAAGTCTTCGCCACAGGGCTGCGCAATACCCACGAGTTTGTGTTCGATAAATACGGAAATCTGATCTCGGTCGATAACGACGGAGATTATCCCGGCGAGTATGAGCGGCTGGTCTATCTGACGGACGGTTCCGACACCGGCTGGCGGATTCACTGGCAATTCGGTAAATACAGCGATGAAAAAAATAACGGGTATAATGTCTGGATGGATGAGAATTACTACCATCCGCGGTTTGAAAATCAGGCAGCCCACCTTTTACCGCCGATTGCCCGGTATCATAACGGTCCCGCCGGAATGGTCTATAATCCCGGTACGGCACTGGGTGAGAAGTGGAAAGATCATTTTTTTGTCGCAAGTTTTGTCGGGACTCCTTCCCGGTCGGGGATCGATGCGTTTACACTTGAACCCAAAGGAGCCTCTTTCGAGCTTGCCTCTGACAAGGAAGTAATGCGGGGCATCCTGGCTACCGGCCTGGACTTCGGGCCTGACGGAGCGCTGTATATGGCCGACTGGATCGAGGGATGGGCCACCAACGATGAAGGCAGGATCTGGAAGCTGGATGTGCCTGGTGAGTCCGGTTCGGAATTGCGCGAAAGAACCGGTGAGCTGTTAAAGCGTTCATTTGAGGGAGAAGAGGAAGATTTTCTGTTCGAATTGCTGGGATATGAGGATATGCGGGTTCGGATGAAAGCACAGTTCGAGCTTGCTGCAAGAGAGTCCGCCGGATGGCTGGAAAAAGCGATCGCGGACGACGGACATCCGTTGCGAAGAATACACGGCATTTGGGGGCTGGGTCAGCTTGGACGCCGGCAACTGTCCTTTGCTGAGCCCCTTGTGGAATGGCTTGAAGATGAAGATTCTGAAATACGTGCACAGGCAGCCAGGACTCTCGGTGATGCCGGGTATGAGCCGGCAGGCGAGGCTTTGATACGACGGCTCGAAGATCCGCATGACAGGGTCCGTTTTTTCGCCACACAGGCGCTTGGCCGTCTCGGCTATTCTCCGGCAGTTCAACCGATTGTCGGGATGCTTGAAGACAATAACGACGAGCAAGTCTATCTTCGCCAGGCCGGAGCCATTGCATTGTCCCGGATCGGGGATACCGAAGCGGTTGCCAATCTTGCATCTCATCCCTCAAAGGCTGTACGAATTGCGGCAGTGGTGACCCTTCGAAGAATGGAGCATCCGGAAATCGTCCGTTTTTTAAGGGATGAAGATGAATATGTCGTCACCAATGCAGCCCGGGCGATTAACGATGATGCTTTTATCGAAGAAGCCTTGCCGGATCTGGCGCGAATGCTTGATCAGGACCGTTTTGTGAATGAACCGCTGATACGCCGTGCGATCAATGCAAACGTGTTTGCAGGTCTCCCGGACGGTGCCGCCCGGCTGGCACGTTTTGCAGGGCAGGAGGATCGGCCGGATGAACTTCGTGAGGAAGCGATCGCTGCGCTTTCCGTCTGGCCGGCCCCGTCCGTTCTTGACCGTGTGAACGGTCGCTACCGGGGATCTGTGGAAAATGACCGGGAAGCCGCCCGCCAGGCCCTCGAATCGGTAGTCCAGGAGCTGATTGCGGATGGGAATCCCGCCATTCGTCAAGCTGTCACAGAAGCGGTACAAAGGCTTAGTTACCGGGAAGCGGAACCGGAGCTGATCCACCTGCTGGAGTCGGATCCAAGCGCCTCGGTCAGGGTTGCCGCCCTGCAAACGTTAAGGGATCTGGATTCCGGCCGGATGGAGCGTATCTCTGCCGTCGCTCTAAATGACGAAGAGCCGTCTGTCCGGCAAACGGCACTGGGAATGCTCACCCGAATGAATCTGTCAGGCGAAGAGATCGTCCGGCTTGTTCAGCCGGTACTGGAAAACGGGCTTGTATCGGAACGCCAGTCCGCTCTCGAAACACTCGGGGAACTGAATCATCCTGATGCATATCGTATCCTGGAAGATTATATGGACCGATTGATGGAAGGAGAGGCCGCACCGGAAATTGAGTTGGATATCCTTGAAGCGGTCCAGGCGGCTGATTCGGAACCCTTGAACCGGCGCCTGAACCGATATTTGGACGAAAAACCGGATGACGATCCGGTAGCCGGGTACAGGGAGGCTCTGTACGGAGGGGACGCGGAACGAGGGCGCGAACTTTTTCGCGAACATGCCGGAGCGCAATGCGTGCGGTGTCATATCGTGGACGGCTCGGGCAGTGACGTTGGCCCGGACCTGACAACGGTGGGGTCCCGGCTCACACGCAGGGAACTTCTTGAGTCTATGGTAGATCCGAATGCAAGGGTGGCCCCGGGATATGGCGTCGTCACTGTAACACTGGCAAATGGCGAGTCTTTGAGAGGAGTGCTGAAAGCGGAGACCCCCTCCACACTCACCCTTCAGGTTGGGGATTCGCAGCAAACCCGGACCCTTCAGAAGTCCGATCTGACCGAACGCATAAATTCCCCCTCCGGGATGCCGCCCTTGGATGCTGTTTTATCGAAAGGTGAGTTGAGAGACCTGGTCGAATATCTTTCAACCTTGCAGGAAGATTCATAAAAACTTTCTCTCAATTCGAACAGGAAACGTTTACGAATGATTTTTTTATTTATAATTAAGACAGGTTTCAGATAAAGTTTAATACCGGAAGTCTTTGCTAAGGCATCGTCTTCTTTAAATATGAGGATCATGGACAGAATTCAAACAGTTGAATTTATAGAAACCCATAAATCGGTAGCGGTCATTCGTCTCCCGGAAGCAGATTTATTTGAACCGGTAGCCAAAGCTTTATATCAGGGAGGAGTTCGGGTTCTTGAAATAACGATGACTGTTCCGGATGCCTTATCCCTGATTAAAAAAGCAGTGGATACCGCTCCGGAGGATATGCTGATAGGAGTCGGTTCGGTATTGGACGTGGACACCGCCAAAGCCACGATTGATGCGGGGGCCGGATTTGTGGTCAGCCCCATCATGAAAACGGATCTGATTGAATATGTACACGACCTGGACATTGCGGTCATGCCGGGAGCCTTCACGCCGACCGAGATTCAGACCGCCTGGGAGGCCGGTGCGGATGTAGTGAAGGTGTTTCCGGCAAATATCGTGGGAATGAAATTCTTCAAAGCCGTCAGAGCTCCCATGCCCCACCTGAAATTGATGCCGACCGGTGGAGTGAGCCTGACGAATGGGGGCGACTGGATCCAGGCAGGCGCTTGTGCAGTAGGGGTTGGCAGTGCCTTGATTGACAAGGAGGCGATTGCACGGAGGGACTTTGACCATTTACGCAAGAACGCTGAAATTCTGACGAGCCATTTGAATCAATCATAACAATGGC
The DNA here is from genome assembly GCA_040877875.1 of Balneolaceae bacterium. Classification (GTDB taxonomy): domain Bacteria; phylum Bacteroidota; class Rhodothermia; order Balneolales; family Balneolaceae; genus JBBDNC01. Next base: position 31,058 of record JBBDNC010000146.1, read on the forward strand.
CCGATCCATTTTTGTTCATCTCGATTTCATACATCCTTACATCAGGTCAAAGAATCGTGGCAGCCACAGGCTCAAATCTTCCCAGAAGGTGATCAGTATCAGGGCAAGGATCATGGCAATAAACATAGGCATGAGTGGCTTGATGACCTTCTCGATCGTAGTATTGGCAATACTGACTCCCACAAACAACAGGGTACCGACCGGTGGAGTACAAATTCCGATACAGAGGTTGACAATCATGATAATGCCGAAGTGAACCGGGTCAATGCCGAGTTCAACCACCACCGGTAAAAATATAGGGGTAAAGATCAAAACGGCCGGGGTAATATCCATAAACATTCCCACGAACAGCAGGATCAGGTTAATGATCAGCAGAATCACAATTTTATTGTCACTCAATGCCAGCATCGTTTCACTGATCGACTGGGGGATATGGCCGTACGACATCACCCACGACATACTGATCGATGCAGCGATGAGCAGCATAACGATGGAAGTCGTCTGTACGGCACCCATCAGAATCCCGGAGAGGTCCTTAAAAGAAATTTCCTTGTAGAAAGCTCCCAGGATCAGCGTATAGACCACAGCAATTGCAGCGGCCTCGGTAGCTGTAAAAATTCCAGCCACAATTCCGCCGATTACGATAATCAATAAAAGCAGACTGGGAAGGGCCTCGACAAACGATTTGAAGAGGGCTTTCAGGGAGCTGCGCTTTCCCACCGGAAAGTTTTTACGCATCGCCCAGATGGCGGCTACGACCATGAGCATCAGGCCGGTCAGAATTCCCGGAATATAACCGGCAATAAATAATGCGGCGATGGAGGTCCCCCCGCTTGCAAGGGAATAGACAATCAGGATATTCGAAGGGGGAATGACAAGCCCCATGGTGGAGGAGGAGATATTGATGGCCGCTCCAAATTCCCGGGTATATCCTTCTTCTTCCATCCGGGGACCCAATATGCTTCCAATCGCTGAAGCGGCGGCTACGGAGGATCCTGCGATGGCACCGAAGAGCATGGCTGCCACGACGTTAATATGGGCCAGTCCACCCGGCAGGGAACCGACGATATTTTTGGCAAACGTTATCAATCGTGTTGCTACACCGCCTTTGTTCATCATCTGTCCCGCCAGAATGAAAAAGGGGATGGCCAGCAGGGTGAAACTGTCCAGGCTTACCAGGAACTGTTGGCCCATCGTGGTGAAAGCCGTGATGGATTCCATACTGAAAAGAATGGTAAGGAGACTGGCGATTCCAAGAGTCCAGGCTACCGGGACACCCATTCCCAAAAGGACGAAGAAACTCAGTACCAGTATGAGTATTTCTGTTAATTCCATGGTTTAGGTTTTATAGGGACCCTTCGAATTTATTCTGATCAAATTCTTTTGGGTCACTTTCTTCTTGTTGTGATTGCAGGATATTCAGAATGTCAGAAATCTTGTAATAGATAATGAGCAGTCCGCTGACCGGCCCAATCAGATAAATCAGGGCCATTGGAATTTGGAGAGTGGGGGTGATTTGCCGGTACTCCCAGGTCGTATAAACCAGCATACCTCCACCGATCACAAGAACACACAGGACAAAAGCAATAATAAGGATCCTGATAAGAATATTGAGTTTTTTACGGTTCGGCGGACTCAGCCGGTCGGGCAGGACATTGATGGCAATGTGCATGTTCTTGCCTGAAAAGTATGCAGCCCCCAATAAACTGACCCAAATCAAAAGAAAACGCGCCAGTTCGTCCGTGAACGTGCTCGGTGCATTCAGGATATAGCGGGAAAATACCTGCCACACAACATCGATGACCAGTAATCCCATCAGGAATACAAGTGTGTTTCTCGTAAGGGTATCTATTGTTTTTCGCACTGGATCAGATTTTTAATGAAAAGTTCTCAGGACCCGACAAATGATCCCTTCCCTGAACTATTTAGTGAACTTCGATTAACCGGTACCTTTGATTTAAAAAAATATATATTGAGCAGGCTTAGCGTTTAATTTTTAATAGCTGTGCCTTGTGAATGAACGATTTACAGTTTACTCAACCTGTCTGATACGTTCCACCCATTTATAGAGTTCGGGATCATCTTGCTGAATCTGGTCATAAATGGGCTGGACCCGCTCCCGGAAAAGCTCCTTGTCCGGGTAGATGACTTCGACTCCGGCATCCCGGACCACTTGCATGGATTCCTCGACCGATTCCCTCCAGAGTTTGCGCTGGTATTTCACGGATTCATCAACGGCTTGCTGGAGCCACTTCTTTTCCTGATCGGTCAGGGAATTCCATACCCTGGTTCCGATCACCAGAAAGTCGGGTACGGCCGTATGTTCATTGATCACGTAATAGTTCGTTACTTCATAATGACGGGAGGTATAATAACTGGGAGGATTATTTTCGGCTCCATCGACGATTCCTCCCTGAAATGCGGTATACAATTCGCCGTACGAGAGGGGAGTCGGGGAACCGCCGAAAGTCCGGATGAGGTTCATCGCCATGACACTCGGCTGCACCCTGATTTTCATCCCCGCCAGATCGTCCGGAGAATTGATTGGACGGTCTTTCGTATAAAAACTTCTTTCTCCGGCATCATAATATGCAATCCCCCGAAGCTGGTACTTTTCCCCTTCCAGTAATAATTCTTCTCCAAGCTCATGTTCCCAGAGCACCTTCTCCATATGTTCGTCGTCCCGGAATAGGTAAGGCAGGCTGAATGCCCTGATAGCCGGGACGATATTTTCGAGGACCGCCCCTGAAATCTTGGTCATTCCGATTGTGCCGATTTGTACCAGTTCCAGAAGTTCCCGTTCAGAGCCAAGTTGCTGGGTAGGATAAATTTTAATGAGTAACTCCCCGTTTGAATTTTCCTCTACATATTCTGCCATCCGTTCCATTGCGACGGATACCGGGTGGGTCAGGTGCATGGCGTGAGCCAGTATGATGGTTTTCGGCCCTTCTTCGTTTTGTCCCGCTCTGTCACAACCCGAAATCAGGGTCATGGTCAGAAGCATTATGATACAGGCCAGTGAAAATAATTTGTATGTCCGATTCATTTCTGCAATTTTCATTTATGCCAAATCCCTGGGAGGGATTGGCAGAATATCAACCCGAAAGGGCTGCAAAGCTTCCTCGTCAATATTTATAAAAAAAACGCTTCCGGTCTGCCGGATTCCCGAGTGTCTGGCTATTCAAAATCAAACAGTCCATTCAGGCCTGGAGATTAAAAATTATATATGATAGAGGATATATAAATGAGAACATTTCTTTCCTCAATCGAGTACCGATGAGGAACCACATCACATATCAAGTAAGCTCTGTCAGATCCCCCGGAGTAGTACGGCCCGAAACATGGATTCCTTAAGAACAGAATCTTTATAAAATTTTCCAAATTTACTATTGAAATCCGGCAAATAGTTCTGCTTTAAAAATTGAAATAATTTTTTGCATTGTGGTAGGAAATATCCGCGACTATTTTACCCAGCCATTCCGGGTCGTTCGGCAGGAATCCCTTTTCCACATCCGTCCCGATCAGGTTACACAGAATTCGACGGAAGTATTCATGACGGGGATAAGACAGGAAACTTCTTGAATCCGTCAGCATTCCGATAAAGCAACTTAACAGGCCCATATTGGAGAGGATATTCATCTGCTCTTCTATTCCGTCTTTTTGATCCAGGAACCACCACGCCGTGCCGAACTGAATCTTTCCCCGTTTAGAGCCGTCATTGAAATTTCCAGCCATGGTTGCCATCATGGCGTTGTCGGCCGGGTTCAAATTGTAGAGGATGGTTTTGGGGAGATGATCGGTTTTATCCAGTTCATCCAGGAATTTGGCAAGGGACAGGCTTTGAGGGAAGTCTCCAATCGAATCGAATCCTGTAGCAGGGCCGAGTCTTTGAAACATTCGGGTATTGGCATTTCTCAGGGCTCCGAGATGAAACTGTTGTACCCATCCTCTTTTGTGGTACATGAGGCCAAGGTTCCGAAGGATGAAGTTAGTCAGGCTTTGAGCCTCGTTTTTTTCAACAGCTTTACCCGACCGGACGGTTGAGAAATATTTTTCAAGCCGGGACGAGGAAGCCGGTTGGTAAGCCATTTTTTCCATCCCGTGATCCGAAAGACGGCAGCCCGCCTGGTGAAAAAACTCAACTCTCATTTCAAGAACTTCCAACAGATCTTCCAAGGATCGGATCTCCCGCCCGGATACTTTTTCCAATTCATCCAGGTAGGAGTTGTAGTCTTCCGGCTGCTCAAAAGCATAGGCACGATCGGGCCGGAACGTTGGCAAAACCCTGACGGGAAAGTCTTGCTCCACAATTTTTTTATGCCCGGAAAGTGTATCAGCCGGGTCGTCCGTAGTACACACCACTTCGACCTTCATATTCAAAAGTAGATTCCTGGCACTAAATTCAGGGCTTTCGAGCTGCCGGTTACAGTGATTGTAAATTTTTTCCGCATTATCCGGTTGCAGACGTTCAGTGACCCCGAAATAGTTTTTCAGTTCCAGATGGGACCAATGATAGAGAGGATTCCGAAGGGTATAGGGCAGGGCATAGGCCCATTTTTTAAACTTTTCAAGTTCATCGGTCTGACCGGTGATATATTTTTCATCGATGCCGAGTATACGCATCGCCCGCCATTTGTAATGATCCCCATCCAGCCAGATGTTGGTAATATTATTAAACCGGCGATCTTCAGTAATTTCTTCCGGGGGCAAATGAGAATGATAATCGATGATCGGAAGCTCCTTTGCAACACCGTGAAAAAGGTGTTTTGCAGTCCGGTTTTGCAATAAAAAATCGTCCGATAAAAATTTTTCCATCAGGTATGAGAAGGTCCGTTGAATAATAGTACAATCGTTTGCACTAATTAAACAAAGAAGAACTTCTAATTCAAATTAAAAATGAAAGAAGGGCTCATTATTTTAAATTAACAGGGGGAGGAAATATGGGTTGCAGGTGTTACATCCCGGAAAGGATGATTTTTCCAATATTTTGATTCTCAGCCATTCTCTCGTGGGCCTGCTCTGCATCTTCCCAGTCAAAAATCGAATCGATCACCGGACGGATTTTGCCTTCTTCCATACGTTCCATGACATAAGAATGAAAATCGCTGGTCAAGCGCATTTTATATTCTTCCGGCCTGTTTCGAAGGGTAGAGCCGCGGACAGTCAATCTTTTACGGAGCAGCGGCACCAGGTCTGCCTTTTGAACATTTGTACCTCCCAGCATCGAGAGATATATGAGTCGTCCGTCCATCGCCAGAACCCGGATGTTTTTGTGCCAATAGGGGCTCCCGACAAAATCGATGATCAGATCTATCCGGTTTTTGCCAAATGTTGATTCAATAACTTCGTCAAATTCTTCTTCTTTATAGTTGATCGTCAGATCGGCACCGAGTTCTTTACATAATTTTAGTTTTGAGTCCCGGCCGGCGGTGGTTACAACGTTCGCATTGAAGAGGTGTTTGGCAAGCTGAATAGCTGCTGTCCCCACTCCGCTTCCTCCTGCGTGAATAAGTACATGTTCGTTTGGAGTGATTTTGCCAAGAAGTTTAAGTGCCTGGAAAGCGGTCAAAAATGCTTCGGGAATGGCAGCGGCTTCTTCGAAACTGAACTCAACAGGAATATGCATGGCCATGCGTTCGTGAAGAATACAATATTCTGCATATCCGCCCCCCGTGAGAAGCCCGAATACCCGATCGCCCGGTTCAAAACGGGTAACTTCTGATCCGGCCGTTTCAACGGTTCCTGCCATTTCAAGTCCCAGGATCGGAGAAGCTCCTTTTGGCGGAGGATAGTGACCTTTCTTCTGTAATAAATCTGCACGGTTTAAGGCAGTGGCTTCGATTTTCACCAAGAGATCATGATCGCCCGGTACCGGCGTTTCATATTCCCCGGTTTTCATGATGGGTTCCTTCCCGCTATGGTCTACAAGTAACGCTTTCATGTTTTATAATGGAGTGAGGGTTCTGTGAATCATCCAGGCTAATCCAGGCTAAAAAAGAAGACGAAGGACCCGGGCCGTTAACCGGTTTATATCAGGTGATAATTCAAACCACCAGACAGGCAGCAGGAACAGCAGCAGGATACTCAGGCTTCGGACGCCTACATCCATGATAAGGGGCAGGGCCGGGAGGGAGAGAGCCACAAAGACGGCAACAGAGCCGAACACCAGAGCCCATAACGCCGCCAGCTTGAAAGGCTGCATTGAGAATTTGATCCAAACGAATATGAATTTGATCAAATTGTAGGCAAGGATGGATAACATGGTGGCAATTGCTGCCCCGACGATTCCATAGTTCGGAATGAGTAATAGATTTGTACTGATGGTAAAAAATACCAACAACAGGTTGGTGAACAGATCAAATTTATAATACCTGGAAGTAATGATAATACTTCCGTTCGTACCGGTAGCCATATCAAAAAGTTTGCCCAGGCCGATAAAAAGAACCACCCGGCGTCCGCCGGCATAAACTTCGGGAAGGAGTGCCAGGAGAGCGTCGATATTGACCCAGATAAGCGAGAGAATAAGGATGCCCCCGATGAGCTGATTCAGGGAAGACTTTTTATAGATTTCCTCGACCTGAACCCAGTCTTTTTTCTGCAGATAGTCTGCAATCAGCGGCGTCGCTATTTTATCAATAGCCCTTTGGGGGACGGTGATCACCGATCCGATATAGAATGCGATGGCATAGACTGCGGTTTGTTCGAGCCCGCTCATCGAACCCAGCATCATAATATCCACATTCCAGACAATCACGGTTGTGAGTCCGCCGAGCAGCGTATAAAATCCATAGGATGACATACCGCGGATGAGCTGAGTCCTCATAAAGGAGAACCGGGGAGATAATTTCAGCTCTCCCGTTTGATAGAGAGCCAGGAACAGCAGAATCGGCTGCAGGCCGTAACAGATGGTAAAGAACAGAATAAACAAGTCAAACGAGATCCAGCCGGTAAAGTAAATGCACAGCAGGAGAATAATGCTGACTCTCAGAATCACTTCATTGACCAGTGAACCGGTAGTGGAATCCCGAAGGGACCGGAGATAGCTGTTGAGTACTTCGAAATAGAGAATAAAGAAGGTAATGGGGAGGATGTAATAAAAGAATTCGACGAACAGGGGAGACCTGTCGGCATAGAATCCGATAATGGAATCACGAAATATCCAGACCAGGATGGAAAACGCAAGAAATCCGGCCAGCGGGACAATAGTTGCGATGAATAAGAGTCCCCGGTGACCTTTTTCCGGATTCTTGAATAAGGGGAAAAATCGAATGACGACATTGCGAATTCCAAGATGGGCAAACTGGGCTCCGATGATGGAAGCAGACAGGAGGATCCGGGTCAGGCCATATTGATCCGCCTCCAGAATATAGGGATATAAAAACAGCGTTGTAACGGCTCCGAGAGCGATACCGATGTAGGTATAGGCTGCGTTATAAAGGCTTTGCCGGGCTATAATTCCCACGAGGAAACAAAAGTTGATTCAGGTTGTAGGGGTGTTGGAGATTCCTTTATACCGGTCTGCCGGCTGGCAAACGGTTGTTCATATTGGTAATTCCATCAGATGGCGGACGATACGGTCGGAGGTCTTCCCATCCCAAAGTTCAGGTACTTCTCCCTTCTTCCATTTTCCGCCGGCCATTTTTTTTAACAATTCAGGGAGTTGATCGATCTCTTCAGGTTTCAAAAGGACGTTGGTCCCCAACTCGACGGTTTCGGGCCGCTCCGTACTGCTTCGCAATGTAATACAAGGGATCTTTAACACGGTCGTTTCCTCCTGGATTCCCCCGGAATCGGTTACCACACCCAGAGCATGCCTGACCAGATAGATAAAATGTAGATACTGCATCGGATCCACAGCTATGAGATTTTCCGGAACCGTCATCTGATTCAGTGTTTTTTGGGTTCGCGGATGGACTGGAAAAATGATTTTTTTCCCTGACACCGATGAACAGATGGTCCCGAGGAGATTTGCAAATGTCTCCGGATTATCGACATTTGAGGGGCGGTGCAGCGTAAGAACCAGGTAGTTTCCTTCATTCAACTCTTCCCGGTCCCAAATTTCCGGCCGGGTGAATGAACGGCTCGGATCCAGCAGGGTATCGATCATGGTATTGCCAACAAGGAAAATACGGTCTTTATCAAAGCCCGTTCGAATCAGATTTTGATTGGCATGCCTTGAGGTGGTAAAAGCATAGTCGGCAATCGAATCGGTTACGATCCTGTTGATTTCTTCGGGCATCTGAAGATCAAACGATCGGATTCCGGCTTCAATGTGAGCCACCCGGGTGTGCATTTTTTTGGCTACAAGGGTGCAGGCCATCGTAGAATTTACATCCCCGACAACGATGACCACGTCAGCTGGATGTTGCAGAAGCTCTTTTTCAAATTCAACCATGACTTTTGCCGTTTGGCCGGCATGACTGCCGGACCCAACTCCCAAATTCGTATCCGGGTCCGGTATCCCCAATTCATCGAAGAATACCTTGCTCAATGATTCATCGTAATGCTGTCCGGTATGAACCAGCCTGTAGCTGAGTCCGGGCCTGGATTTTTGATATTTTTTAATGGACTTAATAATCGGTGCAATTTTCATGAAATTGGGTCTTGCACCTGCCACAATAGTAATGTTCATAATGGAATGGTATTTAACTCTTCTACAAGACGGTTTAAATAAACCGAATATTTTAATCACTTTCCGGCGACCCTCCAGCTGCGCCGGCAAAAATCATCGATCGGGTCGGGTTATGGTTTATAAAATAGAAATTGTAAACTATTCTATTCATAACCGTAAAAAACCAAAGGTATTGATATTCCCGGAATGAAGCAGAATTCAATTATGCCCGGCAAGAAAATAGGCATGGTCCTCAATTCATTTTATCCGAGCGATATCCGGGTAAAAAAAGAAGCCCGAACGCTGTTGGATGCAGGGTACCAGGTATTCCTCTTGTGTTACAGAAGGAAAGGTCAGAAGGAATACGAAATCCTGGAGGGGATTCACATTCAAAGGGTGTATATAGGCGAGAGCAAATGGATGGAAGGTATCTGGGATGTGGTGAATTCGTGTTTCTTTTATCATCCGGTCATCGGAAGGGCGCTCAAGAAGTTTATCGGGCGTTATGGTCTGCACATTCTGCATGTACATGATCTGCCGTTGGCAGGTACGGCTATAAGAATGGCCGGCAGGCACAATGTCAGATTGGTTCTGGATTTCCATGAGAACTATCCTGAAGCCATGAAAGTCTGGTTTAACTGGCGGAAAAATCCGGTGATCCGGTTAAAAAACCGGTTATTTTTTAATTACCGACGCTGGTTCGAATTTGAAAAAAGAGCGGTAACTGCGGCTGACCGGGTCATTGCGGTCGTGGATGAAATGAAGCAGAGGCTGATCCGGGATCATCAGCTCCCTGAAAGCGATATTACCGTTCTTCCCAATTCGGAATCAAAGGATTTCATTACAAAACGGGTGGATGAAGATGTGTATGGAGAACTTGCGGATAAATATATCCTGCTTTATGCCGGGTATATCGGACCTCACAGGGGAGTTGATACCGTGATTCAGGCTATGGGGCACCTCAGGCCTTATCTTGATGAGATCTATTTTGTGGTAGTCGGCACAGCCAGCCGGGATGTGATGAATGAATTGAGAGAGATGGCGTGTGAATTGGGTGTGGACAGCAATGTGGTATTCAAGGGATATCAGCCCTTCGATCGATTTTATTCCTATATGTCGCAAGCTTCAGTCAATGTTATTCCTCACAAAAAAAATGGTCACACCGACCACACGATTCCCCACAAAATTTATCAGGCCATGATGACCGGCAAACCGGTTTTGGCCAGTTCATGTGATCCTTTGGAGCGAACAGTCAGGGAGCATCAAAGCGGAGAAGTCTTTGAATCGGAGAACGCGTCGGACTGTGCGCAAAAGATCCTGAGGCTGTACCGGGACCGGAACTATGCTGCGAGGCTGGGCAGGAACGGGAAAACGGCTACTGTGGAGGGGACATTGAACTGGGAGTCGGATGCCCGGGCTCTTCTTGAATTATATGAAGAGTTACTGGGTTAAAAGGGGCCGTTGCCGGTCAGTCAGCGTTTCACCGCTTCTACAATATACCAGCGCGGATAAAAACGTCTTAGAAGCGGGCGAATCCCGATTTTCCCTACCGGATTTGTCCATTTCTCCCATCGTAGAATTTCCCAGCCTGAGTGATCCAGAAGCCAGTCGAACTGCCAGACTTCAAATTCGTGAAAATGACGGTCCCACGGGTCGTCCGGATTTTTATATGCCGAAGCAAACCACAGATCGAGTGGCACCGATGCAAACAGCCGTTGGCCCGGCACGTTTTCGAGAACGGACAGCGGATTCAGCAAATGCTCAAGTATTTCAAAGGCCGTACAAATTTCAGCTTCATCATATCGATTTAATTTTTCAGGGCTGCGGTCCAGGTCGAAATTTGTGTTCCGGACCGTATACCCTTTCCCTTCCAGGATTTTTGAAAACGAATTTTCTGCTCCGAGATCCAGGATGGATGCCGGCGGAGTGAGACTCTGCTCCATGAATTCGAGGGTGAGTCGGTATCGCCGCTGAAGTGAGGCGTTATGGTTGTTTTTCAGGTCTTGTCTCATTCAGAGCTCCTGTTGGTTGTGAATCATTTTTGCCAGGGATTCAGTTAATCGGAGTCGGGAGTAAGGATGATGTCTGTCAGCTCGTTTTTGGCCGGGGGCCGGCAGCCGGTTAATGAGGGTTTCAATGCCGCTTTTTATTTTTTCAACATCTCTAAACGGACAAATGACCCCGGCCTGTTGATCCCGGACGATCCGGGCAGCATCTCCGTCTTCAGGGCCCAATAGCAGAATCGGTGTTCCCGAACCAAAATATTCGAATAGTTTGCCGGGAATATGATGACGGATATCCGGCACGTCCGGAAGACAGAGCAAGAGGATATGGGCACGAACCATTTCATTTAGCGCCTCGAGATGGGGCAAATAATTCCGAAAACTTACAATTTGTTCCAGTCCGAGTTGGCGGACGGTTTCGGGCAGCTTGCGATGGACATGCCCTATGAATTCTACCATCACTTCTGTTTTTTTGTCGGCAGTGAGTTGTTGAATTGCTTTGAGAAATCCGGCCGGGATGGACGCTTCGCCAATACTGCCTGTATGACGGATTAAAAAAGGGGGCGGATGGGGCGGTTCCTGGTTTATTTGTCTGAAATCATCAGGATCGAAACCGTTGGTGATCACATGATAGGCGCGTTCCTCGACCTGCCGGAGTTGTTCTGCCTGGGAATGTGTGACGACGATCATCTCGTCAGCGCTTCTGAGTACGGATTTCTCCAGTTTTTTGTCGATTTGTTCTGTGAGCTTCGTTCTCGGTAAAATCTGGTTATAATAAATATCTGACCACGGATCCCGAAAATCTGCAAACCATCGAACTCCGGTACGTTTTTGAACATATTTCCCGATAAAGTGTACGGAGTGTGGAGGGCCGGTCGTGATGACCGTCCGGATATCGAGTGAGCGAATCAGTTCTTCGGCTTTCCGCCTTGCCGTCAGCAACCATCCCACGCGGGCATCGGGAATAAACAGGTTGGCACGGATCCAGCTTCCCGCTTTGGAAATCAAGTTGTCTCCCTCCAGTTCCGTTGTGGGTTTAATGGTATCCGGCTTTTTGCCGGCCAGTCCGGCATATATTCCGAACGGTTCCAGGGTCTTCGTTTTAAAGACCTGGACAGGATCCGTCAATTCTTTCTCCAGAGTTAAATCCTGAATGGGATAAGTCGGGTTTTTTACTGTGAGAATGACCGGCTCGATATCAAACCGGGGCAGGTACTTGGCAAACTTCAAGTACCGTTGAACGCCGGCCCCTCCGCTGGGAGGCCAGTAATAGGTTGCGATGAGTACCTTGGTTTTCATCTGTCAGGCTGCATGCGTTCTGCCGGTTTATTTTGAAATTTACTTCCCCGTTTGTTGTTTTTCCCGGCGTTTCCAGCTTGTTGCCAATAAAACGATCCCGATCAGCCACTGGAGGCCATTTGCCGCCCAGCTTATTCGTGAACCCCAGATGTGTGATGAGGGATTGAATGTTAGTTCGAGTGTGTGTGACCCCGCAGGTATTTCAAAACCCCGGAGCAGATAGTTGGTTTTATGGATGGGGATCTCTTCTCCGTTTAATATTGCCGTCCACCCCTCCGGATAGTAGATTTCGCCCAACACCAGGAAGCCCGGTTCATTTCTTTCGAGAGTCAGTACAATCTTTCGGGCCTGGTAGGTTTCGACGTGAACCTCAGAGGCCGGGTCTGTAGATTCAACCGGATGTAACGGTTGATCGGATTCAACAATAGCGGTTTGCCGGGGATCGAAGCCGCTTTCGGGAAGTATTTGTCTGAAAGCTTCCCGGGGGGAGCCGGCCATACGGATTTGTTCCACAAACCAGGCTTTGGGCAGCACATTTTCATTTTCAAATACCCGGTCTTCATTTTCAGAATAGACTTCGGTGAAGCCGGTCAGGGGAATATTCCGTCGCGCGGTGATAAATTTGACATTCAGCATATCCAATACAGCTGTATTAAGGCCTTGGGGTCCGGCGAAAAGCCCCTGGTCGATCACATCCTGTATAAGACTCAATTTGGCACCGGAATATCCCCCGATGGTCGGGTAAAAGTAGCTGGGAATGGCATTGTTGAAGGGGTTGCTATCCAGGGGGAAAACACGGTATGGATAGCCTTCCGGATCGTTGATGTGATTCCTGATATATTGATCGACCGGACGTTCCTGCTGTTCAATGACATCGGTAAGTTCGAGCCGGGCGGGCACTTGTGACTCTTCACCGATATACCGGTTGCCGACGGTCAGCATGTCAAACGAAGCCAGTAGAATCAGGGATAGCCAGAGAAACCCCGCGCTTATTTTGGTTTGGATAAACATGAGGATCAATACCGATGCCACCCCGGCGATCAACAGGTACCTCAGGGTATCGTTCCGGGCCAATTCACGCCGCTCGGGTTTGAACCGGGATTCAATAATCTGGCTTGTTCGCTGCTGGACTTGTCGGTTGTCCGGAGAGAGATCGTTCTGGGTGGCAATTTGCCGGGCTACGTATTCCCGCTCCCTGCTACTTTCGAACGTCAGGAACGTATTGGCCAGCAAAAGGATGAGCAATCCGGTTCCCAAAGCAGTCCCGATAGGCAAATACAGTTTTTTAATTCCCTGTTTTCCCTCCCTGAGTAGGTGAAAGCATGCTTGGAGCCCGTACATGGCAATTACAGAAAAACAGAAAACGGTAACGATGAGCCACATTTCAGGAGTCCTGAATTTGTCAAAGCCCGGCAGGATATTGAACCAGAGTTCATTCAGCGGAAAATGATACCCCCAGGAGAAAGACAGGGTGAGGAGGCCGGTTCCGAGAAACACATACACAATCGGTTTCCTGTTTCGGAACAGCGCAATAAAAAATAAGAGAAGTGCAATGGCTCCCATATAGTGGGGCCCACTTGTACCCGGCTTCTCCCCCCAATAGGCCAGCCCGCTGTCTCCGCCAAAGAGGTTGGGAATCACAAGGGTCAGGGATTCCAGGATACCCTGCGACCATCTGAAGGCATATTCCAGGTCCAGGCCGCCGCCGGTGGCCGCATCGGCGATCATCGATCCACCGCGGATGCTGTAGGGAGAATATTCTATCAGCCGAAGGTATTGTTCGGCCGATCCGAGAAAGCCAAGAAGGACGGCCGCAGTGATCAGGCCCGATATTTTAACCCATTCAAAGAGCCGCTCGTTCTTGTAAAAACGCCAGGTATCATAGAAGAAAAGCCCGGCAAAAAGATAGACGAAGTAGTACGTCACCTGGGGATGGCCGGCCCGGAATTCAAGAGTTGCTGCAATGGCAAACAGAAAAAATCCCCACCCCCGTTTATCCGAGCGGGTTAACAGCCAGTATCCCGCCAGCATCCAGGGGATAAAAGAATACGCGATAAATTTTATGTTATGACCGGCTCCGATGATGATAGGAATGTAAGTCGTGAAACTGATGAATATGGAGCCAAGTGCGGATGTGAGCGGTCGAAACCCCTGAAGGATAAAAAAGAAGTAGGTGCCTCCGAGTAAAACCCAGTAGGGAACGGCCGGCCAAATGGAGCGGAGCTGACCCAATACCATGTTGTCCAGATGAGGGACGGATTTGGATACGTGGACCACGTAGGCCGGCATACCGCCAAATAAATTTGTGGACCAGAGGGGTTCTTCACCGTCGTGTTGGGCCCGGTGTTCGAAAATGGATTCTGCACTCGCCCGCCACTGAATCGTATCCTGCCCCATAAACTGCTGATCTCCCAGGATCGTTGTGTGAAAAAGGATGACAGGGAGAAGGAGCAGGATTCCAAGCGCTAAAACGTGCTGTTTTTGTGTAGACAGACGGCTCACAAAATCCTGCTTGAGTTCGGAAGGTTTTTTACGGGCCATAGATTTTCGCGTTGGTCAGCGTTTCACGCAAAAGAATGAAATGACTTCACTGCGTACGTAAAGTCGTTTAATTGGAATGGTTCAGGCGGAGAGTCTATTTCTGCTTTTACAGTTGTGCCGGGGTTTATTCGATCACTCTCGGGACCCGGAAATAATCAGAGTCGGCATCCGGCGCATTTTTTAGGGCATCCTCATGAGAGAGGGGTTCTTTGGCTTCGTCTTTGCGAAAATGGGCATTCATTTCAGTTACATGTTCCAGCGGTTCAACGTCCGATGTGTCGAGTTCGTTGAGGGTTTCCATATATTCCAGAATCCGGTTCATATCACTTTTCAGGTCCTCCACTTCCTCCCCTGTAAGTTGAAGACGAGCCAGGTTCGCCACGTAACGTACTTCATTGTTTGATACCGCCATAAAAAATCGGATAAAAATGAATGATTTTGTTTAAAACATAAATTTAATAAACATTTCTGGAAAAACGCAGGATGTAAAACGTAAAGTTCAGTTCACGGTTTTGAAGGGGAGGCGATGGTTGCGACTCTTGAGACCTCTACCCGGCAGGTAAAATTCCATGAGTTATAAATCATCCCGACATCCTTTTTTCTTTCTATCAGGTGAGTTCTGAACAGATCGTTTGTGTGAAGGAAGACGTAGTTCCCTCTCCCCCGATATCGGGAGTGCAGAGTTCTTTTTTATCCTGAAGAACGGTATAGAGTGCAGACCGGATCTTGTTCATAATCTTTTTTTCCCCCAGATAATCCAGCATCATCATGGCAGATGAGAGCAGGGCAATCGGGTTCGCCAGGTTTTTACCGACAATATCCGGTGCGGATCCGTGAACTGCCTCGAAAATAGCTGCATCCTCCCCGATATTGGCAGCTCCTGTTACGCCGAGTCCCCCGACCAGCCCGGAGGCCAGATCAGAGAGTATATCCCCGAACAGATTGGTAGTGACAATGACATCAAACCTCTGGGGACGCATGACCATCTGCATGGCCATGTTATCGACAATGAGGTCTTCGAATTCGATTTGTGGATATTTTGGAGCGATTTCTTTTCCTATCTCAAGAAAAAGACCCGTAGTCAGCTTTAAGATGTTGGCTTTGTGAACGAGGGTTACTCTTTTTCGGCCGTGAGATTTTGCATATTCAAACGCAGCCGTTATAATTTTTTCACTGGCTTTGCGTGTAACGACTGCAATACTCTCGGCGTGTTGCCTGGCTTCGTCAATCCAGTGCTCCTTGCCAATATAAAGCCCCTGGGTATTTTCGCGGAACATGATGATGTCTACATCTTGATAACGAGAATCGATATTGGGAAGCGACTTGGCCGGCCGGATATTGCTGTACAGGTTGAATTCCTGTCGAAGACTGACATTCACGGAACGGAATCCAGTGCCTACCGGGGTAGTCAAAGGCCCTTTGAGGGCGATCCTGTATTTTCGAATGGCCTCCAGTGTTTCGTCGGGAATCGGATTGTCCGTCTGCCGGTAGGCTGTGTCACCGGCAATACACTCGATCCAGTTGATGTCAGCTCCTGCCGCAGTGAGAATCTCGGTAACAGACCGGGAGATTTCCGGCCCGATTCCATCTCCGGGGATTAAAACTATATCGTGCATGGCTTGAGAGTGAATTTAGATGCAAAGGGTTCTCTTCCCATCCAAGATAACAAATTCCCGGCGGGATGTACGACGGATACGGACTCGTCTCACACCCGGCAGTTTTGAAAGCTCCCCGTTTTTAAAATTTATTCTTTTTTTGATTCCGGAAAATGCCTATCTCTATGCGAATCCCAATACCATCTTATGATTCACCGCAACCGACATAACCATTCGCGTGCATCCAAAAAGGAGATTTTTGGCTGGGCAATGTTTGATTTTGCAAATCAGTCCTACACGCTGTTGATTATTACCGTCATTTTTCCGGTGCTTTTTACGACGGTCATAGTCGGGGATGCGGAAAATGAATACCGTCTCGGGAATTTATTGTGGAGCATTGCGCTGGCAGCGAGTTATATCATGGTGGTTCTTTCGGGCCCGGTTTTTGGTGCAATTATGGACTTTTCCGCCTCCAAAAAGCGATTTCTCTTTTATAGTTACCTGCTAACGATCGTCACGACTACCGCTCTTTACTTTGTGGAGCCCGGAATGATTATCTGGGGAGTGATACTGATCATCATTTCCAATTTCGGCTATGCCATAGGTGAAAATTTTATTGCTGCATTCCTCCCCAGCCTCGGTCCGCCGAAAGATCTTGGAAAGATTTCAGGGTTCGGGTGGGCGCTGGGGTATGTCGGCGGACTGGCATCGGCGGGGTTTGTTATCTTGTTCCTCGGGGATGCAACAGCCGAAAACTTTGATCGTATTCGGTGGGTAGGCCCCTTTGCCGCCCTGTTCTTCATGGCAGCTGCAATTCCCACCTTTATGTGGCTCAGGGAGCCGGGCCTGAAGCGTACCCTTCCACCCGGTGAATCCTTTACTTCCGTCGGCTTCAAGCGCCTGGGCAGAACACTCTCGGAAGTTTCCCATTTCAAGGACCTGGCTGTGTTTTTGATCTCTGTATTTTTTGCAATGGCCGGAATCTATATCATCATATCCTTTGCATTCATCTACGGGGATCAGGTGGTTGGATGGGATGAGGAGGTTCGTATTTTGATGTTTGTGGTCGTTCAGGTTACGGCGGCTCTGGGGGCCTTTCTGTTTGGCCTTCTTCAGGACAGGATCGGTGTAAAATTGACTTATAACATCACTCTTGCCCTGTGGTTTGCAGGGGTTATGGGAATCTACGGGGTGATTGACATCACTGAATGGATCAACGGATTTTTCGGAACAGGCTTTGAAGACCAATACGTTTTTTTATACATCGGAATAATCGCCGGGGTGAGCCTCGGATCAAGTCAGTCGGCCAGCAGGGCATTGGTAGCATTGTTTACCCCTGAGGAAAAATCAGCAGAATTTTTCGGCTTTTGGGGACTATTCAACAAATTGGCCGGTGTGTTCGGAATCATCGGGCTGGGAATTCTGCAAACACAATTTGGCTTGCACCGTTCGGTCTTGTTTTGTGCCGCTTTATTTCTTGTTGCGATCGTGGTTTGCTTGTTTGTCAATCAAAAAAGGGGGGAAGAAGCAGCGGATGGCTATGACTACCGGGAATTATAAGAAACCGGTGGCCTCTCAGTACCCACGGCCCGGAGAACCTGAAAAGAAGGGATAGAGGGAAGGAATGTATACATGCCGAAACCCGAGTTCGCCAGCCGGGAAAAGCGGACGGTTAAAAATTTTTAAAAGAAAAAAAATGCATTTATGCTATAGAATGTTAACTTGTCGACGGTTTAGAATACAATGTAGTCGACATCACTGTATTTCTGAAGAAGGGTGCAAACGCATTCACTGTCCTTTTTTCTCTAAATTTTTAATAAGTATTCAAATTCAATAATAACACAACGCTTAACGATTGGAGTTTAACTATGAGTAGAATAGACCAGGTAAAAACACTATTAAGTGAACTGGAACCGGATATGGTAAAGTTTTATGATAAGGGGAACAAAGCTGCCGGTACCCGGTCCCGCAAACACTTGCAGGATCTGAAAAAACTGGCCCAGGAGATCCGATTGGAAATCCAGGAGATTAAAAACCGGGATTGATTGAAGTTTAAAAATCAGTAAAAAGCCGCGTATCTAAATACGCGGCTTTTTTTATTCTTTCCACTTGAACGCGTACCTTGGGTTGCGAACCGATGAAGAATGCGTGAACATGTATGAAAAAAGAACCGAGCCGTAGAATTACTCCCCGTGCGATCCGTGCCTGGCAATGGTCCGCAGCCTTCGGTCAAGTTTATTATTTTGTGATCCCTGCCGGCTATGTAAGTGTTTTCGGAGCGGAACAATTTTTTCACTACGGGATGACCCTGACTTTGGTCATCCTTGCATTTCTTCTATGGTTATTGGGAATCATCTACTTTCCCTACCTCCGATGGAAACGTTGGCGCTATTCCGTAGATATGCATGAGATCGATTTAAAGAGAGGGATTTTTGTTATTCAGCGCACACTGATTCCCCTCAGCCGTGTTCAGCACGTGGATACCCGACAGGGGCCTGTTATGAGATGGTACAAGCTTGCTTCGGTTACAATTTCTACGGCGGCTACCACCCATGAAATTCCGGCACTCGATGAAGTAACGGCTGACAAGGTGCGTGACACGATTTCCAAATTTGCACGACTTGCAGAAGAAGATGTCTGACTATAATCGCCAACATCCTGTAGCGGCCATTACCCGTGCGGTAGATCTGGTACGGGACAATTTGATTACCATTATTGTGTTAATGGTTGTCGGAGCCAGTGGAAGCGGGGAAGGGATGTTTTTGTGGTGGTTTGTCGGATTTTTCCTGTTTTTACTGGTGGCGGGAACCGTTGGCTGGTGGAGATTTGTCTATCGCATGGACGAAGGGGAGTTACAAATCAAGCAGGGAGTATTTGTACGTAAAAGCCTCTATCTAACACGCGATCGTGTTCAGGTTATTGATGTGACGGCCGGGATTATTCAACGAATGTTCGGTTTGGTAAGTGTCGAGATAAAAACGGCCGGGTCTACCTCCCGGGAGGCTTCCCTGAGTGCAGTGACTGAAAGCGAAGCCGAACGAATAACAACCCTGCTCAGAAATGGGGAAAAGAGGGGGGGTGCAGATCTGTCGGATGATTTCCAGGTTTCTGCGGGAGAGGGGCATGGACAGGAGCCGACACCTTCCGAAAGGACCTATCGTTTACCGGGAAAAGAGTTGGTTATTGCGGCATCGACCTCGGGAAGTTTTGGAATTGCCCTGTCAATTATCGCAACGGTTTTTTCCCAGGTTGAGCCGTTGATATCCGAAAGCCGGATATATGAGTGGCTGATAGCCTATCTGCCTTCGGAAACCGACGGTTTTTTTATCCTGACGATTTTAACCGTGTTTGTTGTGTTTGCCTGGTTGATGTCGTTCTTCGGCACCTTGTTTAAATATGGCGACTTTTCCCTGACGTTAAATCAAAATGAGATGATCGTTCGCCGCGGAATTTTTGAAAAAAAGAGTATTACAGTCCCCTTTAACAGGATTCAGGCATTGCGGATTGTAGAAGGAGTGATGCGTCAGCCTTTTGGTTATGCATCCCTGCATGTTGAGAGCGCAGGATACGGGGATCAGCGTGAGGGGGGATCTGTTGTCATCTACCCCTTGATCAAACGAGAGGAAATTGAATTGTTTCTGGAAGAGAACCTGCCGGATTATCCTGGGGAGCTCTCTGCCTACAAGCCGGCTGCCCGGTCTGTGACGCGGTATATTGTCCGTTCAACCCTGGTTCTTGCCTTGATTATCGCCGGGATTTACTGGGTGTTGGATGCCTCTCATTGGATTTGGTTATGTGTGCTTCCCGGTGTAATCTGGGGGTGGCTGAGGCACAAGGATGCAGCCATCGGGGCAGACCCGGAACGGTTGATCGTTCGAAGCAGAATATTGGCACGTACTACGGCCGTGATTCGCAAGAACCGGGCCCAGGACGTAAGTTTGAGAGCGAGCTGGATTCAACAGTTTCGAAACTTTGCGAACCTTGAGGTATCGGTTGCTTCAGGGGATCAGGGCCGGAGTTTTACCATTCGTGAGCTGGAAGTCAGCACGGCTGAAGAGTTACTTCCCTGGATTGCAAGGGAAAACGGCTATGATTTCATTTCGAACGGCCCTGTTGGGAATCTTCTAAGTTGAAACGGCCGACGGTTCCTGTCCGTCGGAGTAGGCTTCAACCGGCACACAGGAACACATCAGGTTCCGGTCACCGTATGCATCATCAACCCGGCTCACTGCAGGCCAGAATTTATTGAAACGCAGATGGGGAACCGGGAAAGCCGCTTTTTCCCGGGTGTAGGGGCGGTCCCAGTCACCTTCCAGTAAAACCCGCTGGGTATGCGGAGCATTTTTCAGGACGTTATTTTCATGGCTGACCCGTTCTTCTTCCACTTCACGAATTTCATTCCGGATGTGGATCATCGCATCACAGAAACGATCAAGCTCTTCTTTGGATTCACTTTCCGTCGGTTCAACCATGAGGGTTCCGGGAACCGGAAAGGACATGGTCGGTGCATGAAATCCATAATCCATCAATCGCTTGGCAACGTCGGTGGCGTCTATCCCGGCGCTTTGCCTGAACCCGCGCAGGTCGATGATAAACTCATGGGCGGAGCGTCCGTTTCGCCCTGTATAGAGAACAGGATAATGATGTTCGAGCCGGTTCTTGAGATAGTTTGCATTTAAAATGGCGATTTTTGTTGCCCGGGTGAGTCCGTCGGCCCCCAGCATACGGATATATGCATGAGAGATCGTGAGAATACTGGCACTTCCCCACGGTGCCGCAGAAACAGCACGGATCGTCTTTTTACCGTTAATATTAATGACCGGATGATCCGGCAGATACGGTTTGAGTTTGTTGTTTACACCTATGGGACCCATGCCTGGCCCGCCTCCTCCATGGGGAATGCAGAAAGTTTTGTGGAGATTCAGGTGACAGACATCCGCCCCGACTATTGCAGGGGTTGTGAGTCCGACCTGGGCATTCATGTTGGCTCCGTCCATATAGACGAGACCGCCATAATCGTGAATCAGCTCACAAATATCCCGGATATCATCCTCGAATACACCATGAGTGGAGGGGTAGGTGACCATCAGGGCTGCCAGACGCTGTTGGCTGGAATCGGCCTTTTCACGCAAATCATCCAAGTCGATATTTCCATGTTCGTCACATTTGGTTACAACGACCTCCATGCCAGCCATGACAGCACTGGCAGGATTGGTGCCGTGGGCGGAGGAAGGGACGATACAGACGTCCCGCTGGCTTTCTCCGTGGTCTTTGTGATATTGCCGGATCACCATTAACCCTGTGTACTCTCCCTGGGCTCCGGAATTGGGCTGAAGGGAGATGGCTGTGAATCCGGTGATCTCGGCCAGCCAATCTTGGATTTCCCGAAATAATTCATGGTATCCTTCGGCCTGCTCTTTGGGTATAAAAGGGTGAAGTTTGGCGAATGAGGGCCAGGTCAGGGGAATCATTTCAGCCGTGGCATTTAATTTCATCGTACAGGATCCCAGTGAGATCATCGAATGGGTAAGATCGAGATCCCGGTTCTCAAGTAATTTCAGGTAACGCAGCATTTCATGTTCGGAATGGAACGTGTTGAAGACCGGATGCTCCATAAAACTGCTTTTTCTCTGTAGCTCCTCCGGGAACTCCACGGATACATTTGAAGATTCTTTCGCGGGATCAAATGTATTTTTTTCTCCGGCCGCTTCTGCAAAAATATCCACCACGGTCTTCACGTCGTCCAGGTCTTTCGCTTCATCGAAGGAGATGCCCATAGAAGATTCATTGTAACGGAGGTTGACTTCATTCCGGAGTGCGATTTTCCGGATTGAGTCGAGCTTTGAAGGCTCCGCCCGGAAAGTCAGGGTGTCGAAATACCGGTCATTTTGACGGGTATAACCGAGTTTTTGAATGCCCGCGGCAGCCAGTTTCGTGAGTCCGTGAATACGGGCGGCAATTTGCCTGATTCCTTTCGGGCCGTGATAGACTGCATAGAAACCGGCAATGACGGCGAGAAGCACCTGGGCTGTACAGATATTGGAAGTTGCTTTTTCCCGCCGGATATGTTGTTCCCGGGTCTGAAGAGCCATACGGTAGGCCGGATTTCCCTCCATATCCTGTGTGACTCCGATAATTCGTCCGGGCACACGTCGCTTGTGTTCCTCACGTGTAGCGAAATAAGCGGCATGGGGTCCTCCGTATCCCATTGGGACACCAAAACGCTGTGCAGTTCCAAAAACTGCATCTGCCCCCATTTCGCCGGGGGGAGTCAGAAGACTGAGACTTAGCAGATCGGCTGCAACGGCTACGTTTACATCATTTTCGTGAGCCGCTTCTATCAATGTGGAATAATTGTGGACCGAGCCGTCCGTCCCCGGATACTGTAAAAGAACTCCGAAAAGCTCCGGATCTTTTACATCCAGTTCATTATGATCTCCGATTACCCATTCCACCCCGAGCGGTTCGGCACGGTTGGCAAGAACATCTATCGTCTGGGGATGACAAAGCTCGGATACAAACAGCTTGAATGCTTTCTTTTTCTTTCCTCCCTTGCGCATATCCAGAAGCATGGACATCGCTTCGGCAGCCGCAGTGGCTTCATCCAGAAGGGAGGCGTTGGAAATCTCCATGCCGGTAAGATCGGTCACCATGGTTTGAAAGTTGATCAATGCTTCCAGTCTTCCCTGCGAAATTTCAGCCTGGTAGGGTGTGTAGGAAGTATACCATCCCGGATTCTCCAAAACGTTACGTAAAATCACATTCGGGGTGAGGGTTTCATGGTAACCCATGCCTATAAAAGACCGGTAGATTTTGTTTTTCGAAGCCGTCTCTTCCAATTTTTTCAGGTAATCATCTTCACTCAGCGGAGGTGGCAGGTTCAGGGGTTTTTGCAGCCGGATATCATCCGGGACGGTTTCCTTCATCAGTGCTTCCAGCGATGAGGCACCGATCCTCTCAAGCATTTCCTTAATTTGTTCCCGATCCGGCCCAATGTGGCGGTTGACAAATGATTCCTTCTGAAAATTTATCTGCATGGATTTAATTTACTTCAATTCTGATTTCATGTCAGGTGTTGTTAACAAAAACAGGGGGCATGCTGTTTCCCAAAAACCGGGTGATTTTGAGAAATCCGTGTAAACTCCCATCCGGCTGGCAGATAACACAATCATGAAACCCCATTTTTTGAGACCGGAGTTATTTGTAAAACGTACTCAGGGCTTGATTGCATGAATCGGAGGCATGGGAAAAAGTTCCTCACAGGTTGCTCAGGATTCATTGCTGAAAATCTAACATGACGATTGATCTTAAACCGGTTATCATGATATCCATTATAGCCAAAAGTAAAACATATCAAGATATGTTTTTTTGAAGCGAATCTCACCGCTCAAAAACTGTCTTTTACATAGGTCGCAGGAATTTTCCCGGCCGGCTGAGAGTGGGTGGAGATCGTCTGTTTTTGGCCTCCGTCCTGGTATTCCGTGTACAAGAATACATGGGATCTGTTGATCGGTTAAAAATTTAGCTTCAACTAAAAATTTTATTCATTCATTTGATTTTCTTATCCTTGTTCCTTTCAGACATAAATAAAGGGAATATGGAAATCGTGGAATTGCAAAACTGGTTTTTTGATCTCAATCCGGTCGTTCAGGCTTTGATGGGGGGGCTTTTTTGTTGGGGAACCACCTCACTTGGAGCGTCACTTGTATATTTTACCCGCGGGGTCGGTTACAAACTGCTTGACAGTATGCTGGGTTTTGCTGCCGGAGTGATGATCGCGGCAAGTGTCTGGTCACTGTTGATTCCCGCAATGGAGATGTCTGCCTCACTCGGGTTGATTGAGTGGGTCCCGGCTGTTGTCGGTTTTTTGTCCGGAGCTGTGTTTTTGCGTATTTGTGATGCCTATGTACCTCATCTTCACCTGGGTCTGCCCAAATCGGAAGCCGAGGGGGTCAAAACGAAATTACACCGTGCCACTCTCCTGGTTTTGGCCATTACCATTCACAATATTCCGGAAGGTCTTGCCGTGGGAGTTCTGTTCGGGGCGGCGGCCACCGGTATCGATCCAACCGGAACCGCTACGGTGATGGGGGCCATAGCGCTGGCCCTGGGAATCGGGATCCAGAATTTCCCGGAGGGGATGGCTGTCTCCATGCCTTTGCGCCGGGAAGGGGTTCCTGTCGGCAAAAGCTTTTTTTACGGACAAATTTCCGGTGTGGTTGAACCGGTTGCCGCAGTACTGGGGGCCGTGGCGGTCATCGCAGTCCAGCCGATCCTTCCCTATGCACTGGGTTTTGCTGCCGGTGCGATGATGTACGTGGTCATTGAGGAATTGATTCCCGAATCACAACATCACGGAAATGCTGACATTGCCACAATCGGAACGATGATCGGTTTTTGTGTGATGATGATCCTGGATGTCGCCCTTGGGTAGGCACCTACAGCCCCCTTGCCTTAACGCCACATTTTGTAATTAACGTTTTTGGATCACTTCACCGAATTGACTGGCCTGGTAGATTATATTCCCGGATGTAATGGCAAAAAACGGAGTTATCGGCGCCCCGGTTTTACGCAGGGCTCTTGCTGTCCAGGTATTGGAGGTTTTTGGGAAGTAATACAACCCGGTTGCTTTATAAAACACACTGTTCGGGTATAATCCGTCTGCTGCAAATTGAAGACTTCCTTTCGGATCCCGGCGGAAACGACTGGATATAAACTCCGCCAGACGCTCCATTCCGTCTTTGTTTACCATGATTTGTATGACATCACTGTTCGGAAAATAGCTTTGGGGCGGAACGTGCATCCCAACCACGTGAATGACGGATTTTGTAGGGAGTAATCCTGCACTGAGCATCAGGCCGAAGCCGGGGTCCGGATGCGGGTAATATCGATGATCTCCCCATCCAAACTCCAGGTATTTTGCCTGGGGAAACCGCTGGTCGGACGGCAGACTCTCTCTCATATGGCCGGCTTCAATAACGACTCCCACGTGCCAGCTATATCTTAACAGGTAGACCGGCAGGTTTCTTTGTTCCGGATTCTCCGGGTAAAGCTCTTTTACGGGACCCAGGCAAGCTGTGACCAGGGGAATCAGTAAGATGAGTATAAACCGGTTCATTGTCTGCGCCAAAAACTTCCAGTCCGAAAAGAGGGGGATGAAGATCCCGGTATTTCGAATTCAGAACGGTTGTCGCCTAAGTCATCTGGGTTAAGATGTTCAGAAAATCCGGGCCCCTGTTTCCTCCTTCTTTCTGTGATCAGGGTTTGCCTCCTGTAACAGTAATACTGAAGATACCGTTGTCGGACTTGCTAAATTCTTCCCATTCCTGTCGGGTGAGGATTTTTTCAACCGAAGAATAAGGGAGCTGGATTTCACGTCGTTTTTTGACATCAATTTCCCTGAAACCGGTCTGACGAAGAAGATTCAGGTAGTCGGTTTCCTGCCATGCACCGGACACGCATCCTGCGAAGAGTTCGGCAGCCTCTCTCATTTTCGGGAGTAATTCTCCCTGAAGAACAATATCGGATATACAAAAGTGTCCGCCGCCCCTGAGAACCCGATACATTTCGGAAAAAGCTTTCGGTTTATCCGGTACCAGGTTCAGAACACAATTGCTGATCACTACGTCCACTTCGCCGTTTTCCAGCGGTAAATCCTCGATATCTCCCAACCGGAATTCCACGTTTTCATAGCCCAGCTTTTTCCGGTTGATTTCTGCACGCTCATTCATACTTTCGGTCATATCTACTCCGATTACAAATCCGGTCTCACCGACTTCCTGACGGGCAATAAATACGTCATTTCCCGCTCCGCTGCCAAGGTCTGCTACCATCATGCCGCTTTCAAGCCCTGCATATTCAACGGGCAACCCGCAGCCGAGATTCAGGTCTGCTTCGGATTGATACCCTTTCTGGGTAGAATAGTCTTCTCCCACGAATGAATAATCTGTCTCGCATGTCGATCCTTCCCCGCAGCACCCCCCGGAAGTTGACTGAGTAGCGATTGTGTGATATTTGTATTTGACGTGTTCTTTAAGTTCATTTTCTGTTTTCATATCAGCAATAATGTTCGATGTTTAAATTTTCAAAAAAATCGTCCGCAAGGAATCGGGCTTCCCGTATGGTTTTCGGATTCAGGCAGTAGCAGACTTTTATCCCCTTGATTTTTCCATGGATCAGGCCGGCATTTTTAAGCGCCTTCAAATGTTGAGAAACCGTGGATTGGGCAAGGGGAAGTTCGTGGGTAATATCCCCGCATACGCACTGTCCTTGTGAGAGATGTTTCAGGATGGCGATTCGTGCCGGATGGCTGATTGCCTTGGCAATTTCCGCCAGTCTTTTTTCCTGTTGTTCGAATAGGTCTGCTTTTGTCACTGCCATAATCGTATATCGTAAATTTACGATAAATATATGATAATGAATATTGAATGCAAAATATGTTTTACTCCTGATTTATTATTCAGCGCAAAAAAAGTTCGTCCGTATATTGTTCCCGGCGTTGTGTATTTGGAGTTTGCCATAGGCATGAATCCTTCCGGAATCAAGAACTGATTGAAGCGGTTTTTCATCCTCCTGCCAACCGGATTCCATTGAGCCGGCCCGGCTTGAGAGGAGGATCTGCTTTATTCACCGATCTTTTTAAGAATCTGTTCGATTTGCCAGAAATGACGTCGCTGGTGTACTTCTATGAGAACCAAAAATTCAATGAGGCTCATCGGCAGGATTCGGAACAAGGGATTTCTTCCTTTTATTTTTTCAAGATTCCATCTGCTCTTCTCAGCCTGAGCCAGCAAGTCAATGATTTTGTTTTGAAATTCATGCAAGGCATCGAAGGTGGAATTGACTTCCTTTTCATCCTTAGGCTCCATTAAAGGGAAGGTTTTCATTTTAAACTTGTAGGGCGGTTCAAAGAAAACAGCCCATTTCTTGTATATCCATCGGGGTTGAAACGGTCCGCCGGCTTGAGGAAGAGGCGATTGTTCGGTAATTGCCTTGTTTATTTGACGAAGATAGAGTCTGCCGAAAGCCGTAAGGTGTTCGGCTACTTCCCGGATATTCCAGGTAGATTCGGAGAGTTTGAAGAGAATCAGGTCTGTCGGCTTGTCTTCATACAGACGGATCTGTTTGTCAGCATTCCTGTAGCGCTCTTTAAGCTCAGGAATAGAATAGGTATAAGCTTTATTCAAGGGATTGATTCTGAGTTAATTAAAATTTCACGGTTGATTTATCCAGTCGGTTGTTAGGTTCAATGATTCATCGAATTAAAGTCCATCTATGGAGTCTGTCGGACTTACAAGATTGTCACGAGCGATTCCTTAAACTCCGATGATGCGTCCTGCGCCCCCCTGTCCAGCCCGGGACTCTTTGGGAAATAGGGGGATGAAATATTGTATTGTAATGAATAATACCTGCACAATGAACATGCTTTACAACTTGTTTTTCAAATCCATGATCCGAAGATACGATTCATTAATTCTGCTTTCAGATACTCTTCCCGACTCTACCAATTCTTTAACGATTGAATGGGCTTTTGGGATAATATCCGGATCATAGACAGAATTATTGGCAAAGCTCAAGATATCGACTCCGGCCAGAATTGCAAGTTCGATAGCCTTTTCAAGTCCGAAGTGCGACCGAATGGCGTCCATTTGCATATCGTCAGACATCACCACTCCTTCAAAGCCAAGCTCCCGGCGCAGCATATGGGTTAAAACGTTCCCGGAAAGAGTAGCCGGATACCGGTTGTCCCAGTTTTCATTTACAATATGGGCGGTCATAATGATATCCGTATGACCGCTTTCTATCAAATTACGGTAGGGGATGAGTTCTTTTTCAGACCAGTAATCCGTGACATCCACCAACCCGATATGAGAATCGTCCCGGGAGCTCCCGTGACCGGGAAAGTGTTTCAGGGTCGTGAAAACACCTTGTTCATGATGGGCCTCAATAAAAATACGGGCGTGCCGGGTCACTAATAAAGGATCAGGCGAAAAACTTCGCTCAATGGATCCGATGACCGGGTTTTCCGGATTGAGGTTCAGATCCACTACCGGAGCCAGATTTATATGGATCCCCAGCTCTGAAAGGGTTTGGGCGGTAAGGGAAGCATACGCGTAGGTGGTATCACGTTGGTTGACCGTTCCCAGATACCGGGCAGATACGGAATGTGGAAATCCGAAACGGGGTTTTAACCTTGCCACCCGGCCGCCTTCCTGGTCGACTGCAACAAGAAGAGGCTTTGTAGCATGGCGGCCAAGGTCTGACACAAGTTGTTTGAGTTGAGCAGCAGATTGTATGTTTCGAACCGGCGACTGACTCGGAACGTCATAGTCAAACAGAACAACGGATCCCAAATGATATTTACGGAGATCCCGTACGATGTGACTGCTTTCATCAACCGCCAGGCCCCTGAATCCGACATTCAGGAGCTGTCCGATTTTCACATCCAGCGGGGGAAGTGCCGTTGAAGATGCGGTATCCGCTTGGGCAGATGCCCATGGAGGGAGGAACAGAAAAAAAGAAAACAGGAGAGTTGCGATTTTCATGTCGG
Organism: Balneolaceae bacterium; assembly: GCA_040877875.1. GTDB lineage: Bacteria > Bacteroidota > Rhodothermia > Balneolales > Balneolaceae > JBBDNC01. Next base: position 59,657 of record JBBDNC010000146.1, read on the forward strand.
ATTATCCAGAGGCTCTGCAGGATGTGTTTTTAATTCGGGGGATTGTGAGTCAGCAAGCTGTCCAGCACACTTTCAAGGTTGAACGTCGCACGGATGTCATTATATCGCTCTATAGTCCCTTCCGGGTTAATCAGGAGATAGAAAGGAATTCCTCCTCCCTTATATTCCTGAAACGTTTCCTGCTCAAAACTGTTACCTCCGTACACCTGAATCCAGGGGTTATCAAACTGTTCAAGGGCTCTCCGCCAAATCAGACTGTCTTCTTCGATGGAAATGGCTACTATTTCAAAATCTTCTCTTGAAGTGTTACGATAAATGCGTTTCATGTCAGGGAACTCATTCAGGCAGGGGACACACCAACTTGCCCAGAAGTCCAGCAACACATATTTACCCCTGAAGTCGGACATGCTTACGGGGTTCCCCTCTGGGTCAGGTAAAGTAAACGGGACAGCCGGCTCCCCCGGCTTTACGGTTGTAATTTCCTCATAAAATCCTGTAAGGAAAGAGGTATACTCCTCAAAATCACTGTAGGTATCCAGAAATTCACGATATGTGGGTTCTGCAATATCGAGAGACATCTCTCCCAACCTTTCGGCTACGAGGTGCATATCAGCATAAGCACGTGCACGGCGGTCATCGATCTGTTCTACAATGTGTTCCCGGTAACGGTTCAGACGGTCGTATCCAAGTCTCTTAATATCCTGTTCGGATAGCTGTTCGCCATGGATTGAGCGAAGGCTGTCCTGCACATCAAAGCTCATTGAATAGTAATGGGCCAGGTCCCGGATACCGGCTCGTTGGGCCTTGAGGGATTCAAATGAAAAAAAATTGTGCTGCCTGGCAAAATCCAGGATTTCTTCCCGATTCGGACCGGCATTCCAGTTCGGATTCGCCTCTTTTCGATAGGTTATTCCCTGAAGAGCCCGGTTCAGGTATTCTCCCACATTCGCATGGTAGACCGTGCGTAGGGGAGTATTGTACAATAATTCTTCAGCCAGATGAACCCGTTCCCGATAAAGTTCCAGGACCCGGTCAGTGTTGCCATTCCTGAAAGAAGGCAGTTCACGGCTGATCTTATGTTCGATTGGCAGAACTTTACTGAGATAAGATTGATACCGTTGGTTCCAGTTCCCCCGGGATCCTTCTATTTCCACTCCCATTGGAAATTTTTGGGGATCAAGGATCAAAGAAAGCCGGTTTCCGGGTTCCATAACAATCGGGTAAGAGCGATCTCCTATTTGAAATTCTGCAACGTTCATTTGATCTACAGGAATAGAAAGACTAAAATTTCCCCGATCGTCGGGAATGACAGGGTGAGAAATTTTTTCCGCGTACTTGTAGTGGACCGGTTGTTGTTCCAGGGCAGGCTCACTTGACACCGGGCTTAAAAATTCACCCTCGATGCGAAAGGTGTTATCGGAATTGCAACTTATACATAAAAATAGAAAAATTAATAATTTATAACGAATCATAAAACTTTCTGCTTCTGGCTTTTTTGGGGGGATAAAAAAATTTTAACGGAAAAAATTGTAACAAATCGGTCATTCGTTTCTCTTTACTTTAAAACATGTAGTTTAAATCAACCAAATTCAGAACCGGGTTTAAACTTACATGTCGTACAGTATGAATTCTGAACGTATATGGGATGAAGATTGTATGCAAGTTTTTATTCATGTTCGCTAAATGCGATATGGATAGTTTTACAGAAGACTTTGAGATCGGCAAATGGAGCGATCTTCAAGCCTGTTGAAATATTCAAGATTAAATTAAAAATCATGAAAGATAATAAACATATCCCCGAAGAATTGGAGAGGAAGATTGATCAGTACATCCATGGGAAGCTTGACGTAATAGAAGTAGATGAACTATGGGCTGAGCTTATTCAGGACGAGGGCTACCTGGATTATCTGGAAACCATGGCAAACCTGAAACAGATCATTGAGGAAAGAGAACAAGCTCAATCCGGCCTTTATCTGATTAAATCGAAGAGCCGTAAGTGGGTGGTCGCTGCCGCCGCTGCAGCGGTTCTGATTGCTGGTTCACTGGCCATTTATAATGTTTCGTACCAGGAAGAATCCGTACAACCTATTTCCAGCATCGAGTTGGATTATTACAGGTCCTCTTCTGAATTAACGGATCAGGAAGGAAAGAGTAGTGAACAGGCGATTCGGGAAGCCATTATTCTTGCCAATAACGGAGAATATCAAAAGGCAATCGAACGGATTGATGAAGAACTTGATGTAACGGATGATTTGGGCGTTCGGGCTACCCTGCATATCAATGCCGGTTCGATTATGTATAACATTGGCAAGTATGAAGTAGCTCTTGAACGTTTTATAACCGTCATAGAATACCAGGAAAGTGATGATATTATTCGTGAACGGGCCTACTGGTATCTTGGGAATACCTATTTTCAATTGAATAATCTGGAAAATGCACGGCAAGCTTTTCAAAAGGCTTATGAATTAAATGGTGCCTATAGCCGGATTGCCGAAAGCTACCTGAGGGCACTGGCCACTTCCGACAGTTAACATTTTTTATTCGTCCATGAGCTTTAAATTTAAAACCATTCTGTTTCGATTACCCGCCGCCTTGTTGTTTTTTAAATTTTGAAGTGGAAGTGCTGTTTGTGTGGGGTCTCTTAATCATTATTCTTTTTTAGAGGGCTTTGAAAAACCAGGGGTTTTGTTCAATATCAAAGCCTGAGCGAATTCGGAACCGCAGTTTATTAGGCATAAATGAGGATTTCGAATTCGCGATAATGCTGAGATTGGGCAAAACGACAGTTTTACAAAGCCCTCTTTTATTCAGTTCCAGGCTTCCTTTTCGATGGGCCTGTGTCCGACAGAAGCAGATATACGTATTCTTCTTAACCCATCACCGCCTGTTTTGCAATTTATGTTTTTTTCGGGTATACCAGAAACCGATGACTAAAAAGGCAAATAAAAGAGAGTACAAGGGGTAGGTCTCCGGCCGGCTGATCATGGCATCTCTCTCACCGTTCAGCATATAGGGTCCCCAGTAGTGGGGATTGGCGTTTTTACTTTTAAGGAAATAGAGTTTTGCCGCACGGAGTGCATGTGGCCTGGATTTTCCCTCATTGATATGGGTATAAAATTCAATAGCAAAATCGGAAGCAAATTGATCGTTAACCGACCAGGAATTAAGGATGAGACTCCGGGCGCCTGCGTAACGGAGTGCCCGGCTGATTCCCATAATACCGGAACCCTGGAAGTAGCGGCCGGAGCCGGATTCACAGGAATTTAGCATAATGAGGTCGTTCTGCAGATTCAGGTCAAATAGCTGATAGGCAAAAATCTGGCCCGAAAGTTCACCGGAAGCTTCGGGTTCGCCAGAATCCGGATACAAATAGACCCTTGAGAACAGGGGATCGTTTTCAGAAATGGTGCTGTGTGTGGCCAGGTGGAGAATTCGGGATTGGGATGCATTTTGTTTAAAGGATGAGGGTGTTGCATTCGCCTCAATGAAAGTGCGTGTGACGGGGAATCTGTCCATCCGGTCATTGATTTGTTTCACTTCAAGCGGTGCCTGGGGAAGAGAGACCAATTGCCGTTTCGAATTCGGATTGTAAAATTGGGAAATCCCGAACCCGGTATAGTCCAGCTCATAAAAGGGACGGGGGGAAGAGTGCAGGAATTCCTTCAGGTTATTCAGGTAACTGACTTCCATCTCTTCAATTAAATAACGGGCTGCGCCATAGCTGAATGATCCGGATGGTTGTGAAACAGGCAAAACATCCAGCGGCAGTTGATAAAGATAACTGTCAGGTACGACGATCAATGAGCGGATGGTAGAAGGCAGGGTATCCAGCCCGAGGTACTGGTAGACTTCATGCAAGGCGTGGAGATCCGTTTCACCGGAGGTCAGGCCCGTAATCGTTTCTTCAAACCGGTTGTCTCTGGCAGAGTCTGCCGGCAGGATTTCGACCTCTATCTGATCATGGTAAATACGAATAAGATAAAACCGGTCAAGGATGCGCGTAAGATGAAGGATAGCCTGAGTTGAGTTTAACCTGGATTGAATGGCCCATACCCTGAAGCCTTTATCTTTACTCCGGGCAAAAGTTGAATTCTGTGAAATCTGATTTTTTTGAGCAGACAAGACGGCAATTTCATTTTGCAACTGAAGGTTCTCACTGTTTCGCGAGATAAGCATCCTTTTTCTCAACTGGTCAATTTCTTCGGACAGACGCCTCTCTTCCATTAACTCTTCTTCACTCAATAAATCGGCTTTGATAAGAGGATTGTCATAGAGCGAAGCGTCATTGATGGTTTTGAACTGATCCAGAACTATGATTGCTTCCTGGTATCGTTCCTGACGGATCAGGAGATCGGCATAGGTCTGAAACATTTCCATATAGGCCGGTTCGATATGCCAGTAGCCTCCTTCCGGGTCGGTCGTATTCTGTGCCCACTCTAACACCTGTGCCGAGACGTGCTTTAAAATATTTTCAGCCTCATTAAGCCGATCGTTTCGGATCGCAAGCTCGGCTTCAAGGTTTCTCGCTTTTACCAATACATAAAAATCCACGACCGTGATATCATGAATGTTGAATTCACGGATAAATTCCCCGGCCGATTCGTAGTTTTGCAAATCCAGTTCCACTTCAGCCAAGTCGATCAGTGCCTCCAGATACATCGGGTTGTTGTTATTTTCAGACCCGATGCGGGCAACTTTCCTATAGATTTTACGGCTGTCTCCCATCCGTCCGGCTGCTTTGTGCAGATCTGCCCGTTCGTATAAAAGACGAACTTGCAACCGATAGTCGGTTTCATCTGTTAAGAGACGTTCCGCTTCATTTAAATAAAGTTCTGCTCTTTTCAGGTCATCGAGAAATGTATGGAAATAGGCGGCCTGGGAAATAATAATAGAGGCCAATTCGGTATTGTTATCACTCAATTCGGCAATCTCGCGTGCCTCGTTGATATACTCCAGGGCAAGATCCCAATTGCGGTTTTTTCGATAATAGATATGCAGATTACGGTAGATGCTTTGCTGATGGCTGTAATTGTTCTGCTCACTGGCAAATTCAAGGGAGAGAAATTGGGTTTCGATATAACGGTTGGTTTCACCCAGTTTGTAGTGTGTCAGTCCCAGGTTGTTGAGTAGTCGGGTTCGTGTGGAGTTGTCCAGGTAGGCCGTATCGGCAAGGGCTGCCTGTAGAATCTGCTTGGCTTCTTGATACTTGCCCAAAAGGTAGAGGCTGGCCCCGTGATCGGCCAGAATCGTATTGAGGCTGCCCTGCAGGCCCATCTTTTCCGACATGGGGATAGTATATTCCCGCTGTATGTAGAGGCTTCGGGCAATCTGTCCCGACTGGTAAACGGCAAAATCCAGACGCCAGTAGAAATCCCGTTTAAATACTGTATCGGGAATAAGATTTAGATTCAAAAATTTTTCATAATGGTTTGCAATCTCTCTGTAATTTTGACTTGAATATAAAGTTCTTAACAAAGTGAAGTAATACAATTGATCCTGGAAGTTATCACTTGGTTGACCAACCTTGATTTGATCCAGGAGGTGGTCAGATAGAATTGAATAAAAGTTTTCGGAACTCTCAGCAAAATTGATGTTCAAATTGTATTCTGAAACGAGCAAATAGGAGAAATCCCATTTATATTTTATGAGCATACCCGGTGTGATGTCTTTTGAATATGCCAGACGCCGGTTAAGCTCTTTGAAGCGGTCTGTCTCTACAACAGAGTAAAAATCCTCGAAGTAATGGATCCTCTCGTTCTCATCCAGGCGGAGCAGTTGCAGGTAAAGATGGAGGTACTCGTCTTTTAATGCCTTGGCAATGCGGAGAATGGCAGTACGGTTATTGGGAGCGTCTACCAGGTGTTCCACCCATTGCTGGCCGGATCCCCGTCCATACTCGACGATATTGCGGATTTGGCTGGTATCATCTTTAGCGATGGCCAGGAGTGCCCAGACCGATTCGCTTACAGAAGTTCCTTGTTCAATATTGCTGAAGTAGGTAGCAATTTGACTTTTGGATTGAGCCTCCGCTTCAGGCTGGGAGAGCAACATCGTAAGAGTGAGCAGCCAGATCATAGATCCTTAAAAATATAAAAAAAGCTGCACAAGGCAGCTTTTTTTAAGGCTAAATAAATAATCAGATATGCGCGGTTATTCTGTTCCACCGGCAGGAGGGGCATCTCGGATAGGATCCATATCGTCGCCATTTCCGTTCAGCCAGATGTTGTCACTGGATTGATCGGTAGAAGTAGCTTGTTCGACAGGTTGGATTTCCAGAGTATCGTCACTTTCCAGATTTGCATCGGTAACCGCAGCACAACTGGCTACAAATCCGGCAAGCATCAGGATGGCAAAAAACTTTGAAAATTGATTCTTAATTGATATTAAAGTATTCATAATTTTGTATTCTAATTGAGTTAAAGATTTAGGAAAAAGTATGAGGCATATATAAGAGTATCCTACGACTAATTTGTTACAAAAAACTTAAGATAAAATAAGCGAATAATCTACAGGCGCATGCATTACAACTATTTATTTTTTTGTTAGTTTCTTTACTCAAAATTGTTTGTATGCAATCAGATGTATTTTATATTGTTCAAATTCAACGATTCCAATGGCAGGTTTGAATCGTTAAAAAGGGGAACGACAGGTGGTTTTCAAGTTTGTTACTTTTTCTTCAACCAAATAGGTTTTCATTTTTAAATAAGAAGAAACATTGTGTCTAAAGTCGATTATTCAGAATTGGTGGATGCCCTTGTGGACGGGGATCGAGAGAAGGCAAACGAGCTTGTCAAGGAGATTTTTCCGCGATTGGAGAAGTACCTTCGGGTGGTCATGGGGGCAGACGACATTTCAGCCAGGGAATGTGTGCAACAGGCCTTTGTAGATGTATATGATCAGATTCAAATGGATAATATTCGTAACCAGAAATATATTTTCGGGTATTTTATCAAAGCCTGCCGCAATGAATATCTCCGGTACTCCTCACGACAGCATAAATTTTTATTCGATTCTGAATCGATTCATGAATATGAACAACAGCCCAAGCAGATTCAAAATTTGTTGGATGAGGAAAGGCAGCGGCTGCTCCGTGAATGCATCGAGGAACTGGAAGAGGAGTCGAGAGAATTGATTGTCTATTTTTTTGAAAATCCGGATGCAACGACGAAGGAAGCCAGCAAACATTTCAATATTACCGGGGCGAATGTCAGAACCAGAAAATACAGGATTACCCAAAAACTGCACCGCTGTTACAAATGGAAATCTTCGGAATAATTCTGACGGATGAGAACGTTTGTCCACTCTATTCCGTTGAAATAGAAAAAAATTGCCTGTTTTGCTTGAAAATGCGTCTAAAAAACGCCAACATAACGGAGGGGAAACGGGCAGCCCTTTTATCCGACTTTTTTCTCTAATATTTAACTATAAATAAATCAATCAAACGCATTACACTATGTGGCTAAATATAAAATCATTTGATGAATACAAGGAAACCTACCAAAAAAGCCGGACCGATCGGCTCTCATTCTGGGAACATGAAGCAGGCACCTATTATTGGAGGAAGGGATGGGATAAAGTGCACAGCGGGAGTTTTGAAAAAGGAGATATCAAATGGTTTGAGGGTGGCAAATTAAATATCACGGAAAATGCACTCGATCGTCACTTGAATACGATCGGAAATAAAACGGCATTTATCTTTGAGCCGAATCACCCGGATAGTTTCCGGCGAACCATCACATACCGGCAATTGTACGAGGATGTCTGCCGGTTTGCGAATGTCCTGGAAAGTAAGGGGATCAAAAAAGGGGACAGGGTGTGTATCTACATGGCCATGACTCCCGAACTGGTGATCTCGGCGTTAGCCTGTGCCCGGATCGGGGCCGTCCATTCGATTGTCTTTGCCGGTTTTTCCGCTCAGTCACTCGCAGAACGTATTCGGGATTGTGATGCCAAAATGCTGATTACCAACGACGGGCTTCGAAGGGGGGACAAACATGTGCCCCTGAAGGATATTTTGGATGAGGCTCTTGAAAATTGTCCGATGGTAAAGAGTGTCATCGTCTGCCAGAGGACTAACCGGGATGTAGACTGGGTAGAAGGACGGGACGAGTGGTGGCATTTGCTCATCAGGAATGCCTCCAAAAATCATAAAGCCGTAGAAATGGATGCTGAAGATCCGTTATTTATTCTCTATACGTCCGGCTCCACCGGTAAACCCAAGGGATTGCTCCATACGTGTGGCGGCTACATGGTTTATACGAGTTATTCCTTCCGAAATGTATTCCAGGTCGCCGAGGATGATATTTACTGGTGTACGGCGGATGCCGGATGGATTACGGGTCACTCCTATATTATATATGGGCCTTTGTTCAACGGTGCAACCGGGATTATTTTCGAGGGGACTCCCACCTACCCCGATCCGGGGCGTTTGTGGGAAGTGGTGGAAAAATACAAGGTCACTCACTTCTATACCGCTCCGACCGCCATACGTGCTTTGATGAAATCAAGCCTGGACTACGTGAAGAAATTTGACCTGAGTTCACTGAAAGTACTTGGATCCGTCGGTGAGCCGATCAATGAAGAAGCCTGGCATTGGTATCATGAACATATCGGTGGAGGAGAATGCCCGATTGTGGATACCTGGTGGCAGACGGAAACGGGAGGGATTATGATTTCCGCCCTCGCTGGTGTAACGCCGGAGAGGCCGGGATATGCTACATATCCCCTGCCCGGTGTTGAGCCGGTTCTGATGGACGAAGACGGCAAGGAGATCGAGGGCAACGAAGTGAAGGGCAATCTTTGTATCAAATACCCGTGGCCTTCCATTGCCCGCACGGTTTGGGGAGACCACGACCGGTACCTGAAAACCTATATGAAGACGTACAAGGGTTATTATTTTACGGGGGATGGCTGCCTTCGGGATGAAAACGAAATGTATCGCATCACCGGCCGGGTGGATGATGTATTAAATGTATCCGGTCACAGGCTGGGGACGGCTGAAATTGAAAATGCCGTAGATGAACATGAAAGTGTGATCGAAACGGCCGTAGTGGGATATCCCCATGATGTGAAAGGCCAGGGGATTTATGCATTTATGATCTGTGAATCCGAACCGTCTGATATGGAGGCCTTTAAGCAGGAGATCCACGGTCTGGTCACAAAAATCATCGGACCCATTGCCAAGCCTGACAAGATCCAGGTGGTGCCGGGTCTGCCGAAAACAAGGTCGGGTAAAATCATGCGCAGGATTCTGAGAAAAATAGCGTCCGACAGTACGGACGAACTCGGCGATACTTCCACACTGCTGGATCCATCGGTTGTAGAGGCGATCAAAGACGGGAAGGCGTATTGACCCGGGATGTCTGTGAAAATCCCTCCTTTACGGATCCATTTGACTATTCTGCGATCTGAGTGAGATCTTTTTGTTATAATACTAATAGGAGAAAAACATCCCGATCATCAGGATAAAAAGGCTGATTACAAATAAAATCAGCCTGAATCGGGTACTGATCAAAATCTCGTGGAAGAGGAGTCCGTACGTTAAAGGAAAATTCTTTAACCAGTTGTAGTAATGATGCCGATGTAATGCTCCCAAAGCCATCGTTACATGACCGTGCATAAGGGTAATCATGAAGGGCAGGCCAAATAGAATGGCGCCCGGATAACCGACAATCCGATCGATGCCGAACACCTGGCATACGAAAAAGTACGGCCAGGAAAAGACCAGCAGCAGCGGCATGGCAATCGTCCAGTTGATGAGGGCAATCCGCCGGTAATTCTTTTCATTTAATTCCGAAGGAGTCATGTTTAAATCTGGCTGGCTATTAACATCTCAATTTCGCGATAGGGCATTTCAAAAAGCTTTGCGAGGGATTTTTTCGTAAGGTGTTTTTTGTATATATACGTCCCGTTGCGGAGGGCCGGATTCTTCCATAGGCATTCCTGTATTCCCCCGGCATCGCCGATTGCCAGCAAATAAGGAACCAGAACATTGTTTAAGGCATGGGTAGCGGTTCTTGCAACATTGGAAGGTATGTTGGGGACACAATAGTGAAATACCCCATGTTTTTTGAAAATTGGATCGGAATGTGTGGTCGGTTCGCTGGTGGCAACACACCCGCCCTGGTCAATCACTGTATCGACAATTACACTGCCGTCTTTCATGCCGGTTACCATCGGTTCGGTAACCCAGCAGGGTGCGCGTTCACCCTCGGTCATAGCGGCACCAATCACTACGTCGGCAAATTGGAGGGCGGATGAAAGATATTGATGATTGGCAGTGGCCGTGATAATCCTCCGGTCAAGGGCATTTTCCATACGCCGAAGCTGGGCGAGGTCATTATCCATGACAAATACCTGGGCACCATAGCCCAGGGCTGTTCGTGCAGCATATTCCCCGATAATTCCCGCCCCCAGTATCACGACGGTTGCAGGAGGGATTCCGGAGATTCCTCCGAGCATGATTCCCTGCCCGTCACTGTTGTTTTCAAGGTAATGTGAGGCGATCTGAACAGCCATGGATCCGGTGATTTCATGCATCATGCGGACGAACGGAAATTCGTCATCCTTTCCCTTGATAAATTCATAGCCGATACCCGTAATGCCTTTTTGTTTCAGATTCTCCAGAAAATCTTGTGAAATATGTCCCAGGTGAATAGCAGAAATCAGAATCTGATTGACCTGCATCCATTCTTGTTCTTCCCGGGTCGGCGGTGCGACTTTTACGATAATTTCCGATTCTTTATAAAGTTCCTCCGTGTTGAATATTATTTCGGCCCCGGCGTCTGCATACTCCCGATCTGTAAACCGGGCGTCCACGCCCGCATTTTTTTCAATAAGAATTTCGTGATTGTTGGCACGTAATAAGGAAACTCCTCCCGGAGTAAGTGACAGACGCCGTTCATCGAACAAGACTTCCTTGGGCAAGCCAATTTTGAGAGATGAATTGGTTTCCGACTTGATCAGACTTTTTTCAAGTGTCTGGATTCCGATTTGTTCAGTATCGAGTGGGTTGAGTTCCATGTAATCTATTTAAAATCGAAATGAGTTCTGTGATGCACCTACCAAGTTCTGCAATATCCAATAATCAACATTCAAATTCCAATAATCAGGTGAAACAGAAATGGATACGGTAAACAGGCCTTCCGAGCCTGGCTGACCGTTGAACAGGCTTCAATTCATGCTTATTGAGCCTCTCCATTTGGAACCTGTTTATTTGTTATGTTGAACGGGAGACCGGAAACAGATAATCGGTCAAAAAAATCAGTGCCGGGGGCCGGAATCCCGACAATTATTATGGAACCATTGAAACCGAAAAAAAGTCTGGGACAACATTTTTTGCGCGACGGCAATATCATCCGGAAAATCACAGATGCGATTCCCCTTGAAAACCCTTCGGATCTGGTTTTGGAGATCGGTCCGGGAACCGGGACGATGACCGAGGTTCTACTGGACAGGTTTAAGAATGTTAAGGCCGTTGAAATTGACCAGCGGGCAGTCCGTTTTTTGAACCAAAAATTTCCGAAATTGACGGTTGTTCACGGAAATGTCCTGAAGATCTCATGGGATGAACTCCTGGATCATGACGGAAATATTCATATCGTTGGAAATCTGCCATACTATATTACCAGTCAGATCCTTTTTGCCATCCTTGAAAACAGGCAGCATATTCAAAGTGCTGTGCTGATGATGCAAAAGGAAGTGGCGGCCAGGCTGGTCGCCGTACCCCGCACCAAAGCGTATGGCATACTCAGTGTCCAGGTACAGCTCATGAGTTCACCGGAGATTTTATTTGATGTTTCCCCTCACGTCTTCTACCCTCCCCCCAAAGTTACCAGTAGTGTGGTCGGGTTTCATTTTGACCAGCCTCCGCTTGCCTGTTCTGATAAAAATTTAAAAACGGTTGTCCGGACGGCATTCCAGCAGAGAAGAAAAAAACTGAGCAATTCCCTGAAAGGATTGGAGCCCCTTCCGGACGATCCGGAGTTTGATTATGATGCCAGGGCGGAAGCCTGGTCTCCCCGTACTTATGAAAAGTTGACAGCACGATTTGAACAACTTGGCACGCTCTCCTGAAATTTCGACCCTCTATGACAGGAAATCGATCGGAATCTTCCGGTAATGAGTCGAAGAACCGTCTGTTTTAGACTTCTTGCAGTTTTGGTATGGAACTTGCTGGTACTAACTGTACAAGTGGAAGGAATGTGTTTAATCCACAAAAGATTTTTCATCTAAACAAAAAACACTTAACTCAAACTATTACAAAAGGAGTCATCATATGGCTAAAATTAAACCTCTGAGTGATCGAGTTCTGGTTCAGCCGGACGCTGCAGAAGAAAAAACCGAATCTGGAATTATTATACCGGATACTGCCAAGGAAAAACCACAAAAAGGGAAGGTTGTTGCAGCAGGTCCCGGTAAAGTGGAGAACGGAACCAAGATTGATATGTCCGTAAAGAAGGGTGATCATATTCTGTACGGAAAATATTCCGGTACGGAAATCACTTTGGATGGTGAAGATTATTTGATCATGCGAGAATCCGATATCCTCGGTATCGTATCGTGACAGTGATCAGTTTGGTAAAAATTTAAACATTAATAAAAATAGAATAACTATGTCTGCAAAATTAGTACACTATGATTCCGAAGCCCGCGATGCACTAAAGCGTGGTGTGGATAAACTGGCAAATGCTGTAAAAGTTACATTGGGTCCCCGCGGACGCAATGTAGTGATTGAGAAGTCGTTTGGAGCTCCAACTGTTACCAAAGATGGTGTGACCGTAGCCAAGGAAATTGAACTGGCTGACAAGGTCG
>JBBDNC010000147.1:0-15611 GCA_040877875.1 Balneolaceae bacterium
CAGGCATAAATGAGGATTTCGAATTCGCGAAAATGCTGAGATTGGGCAAAACAACGCTCATTTTTTGAACACGCAGTGATTTTGCAAAGCCCTCTCTAAATGAAACATGAAGGATCTTTTGCACCCTGCCCGGACTTAAAAAACTCCTAACACAAACTTCAAAAATGATCCGATACTTCACAGCAGGAGAATCACACGGACCGGAAATTACAGGAATTATCGAAGGAATTCCGGCCGGCCTTCCCCTGAAAGAGGATGAAATTGCAGTTCACCTTGCACGACGTCAGAAAGGATATGGCCGCGGAGGCAGAATGGCATTTGAAAAAGATTGGGCCGAAATCACCAGCGGGGTCCGTTTTGGGAAAACCATGGGATCCCCCATTGCCATGCGGATGCCGAACCGGGCATACCTGAAGGATGACAGTAACTGGCCCAGGGTTATGTCCAAGGATAAAGACGGATCCGGCGTAGAGCCCATTACCCTCTCCCGGCCCGGCCATGCCGATCTTGTGGGGGTCCAAAAATACCGTTTTAACGATATCCGGCCGGTGATCGAACGTTCAAGTGCCCGGGAGACGGCCATGAGAGTTGCCTGCTGTTCGATTGCACGCATATTTTTAAAACAATTCGGAATTGAGATCGGCGGACATGTGATTCAACTCGGTTCGGTCGGTTTAAAAGGATGGAGTCATGTTCGGGAGCTGGCAGATCCTTACCTGGACAATGGCGCAGAGGAGATTTATAAAAAAGCCGATGAATCCGAAGTGCGCTGCCTGGATGCCGATATGAGCGAACAAATGCGCGAGGAGATCAAGAAAAAACGAAAGGACGGATCATCACTCGGGGGTATCTATGAAATTGTTATCACCGGGGTTCCACCCGGCCTGGGCAGTTATGTCCACTGGGATCGCAAGATCGACGGGCAGTTAGCCCAGGCAATCGTCAGTACCCAGGCAATGAAGGGAGTTGAAATCGGGCTCGGTTTTGAAGCCGGCCGCCGGCCGGGACATGAGGTCCACGATGAAATTGCCTACGAAGCCAATCGTTTTTATCGGAAAACCAACCGGTTGGGCGGCATTGAAGGCGGAACGACCAACGGGATGCCCATCATCCTGCGCGGGGTAATGAAACCCATCCCGACGATGATCAAACCTCTGAAAACCGTGGATTTCAAAACCAAGGAAGAAAAAGATACCCGTTATGAACGCTCGGACGTGTGTGCTCTTCCCCGTGCCGTGGTCGTGGCGGAGAGTGTGATCGCCCCCGTGATTGCAAATGCATTTCTTGAAAAATTCGGCGGTGACTCAATGGAAGAGATTTCTGAACGTTACCCCTTAAAGGATGCCTGATTGAATGAGTAACAACCGGAAGAAAATAAAGAAACTGGCTGAAAATGTTCGGAATAATCCGGATGATTCATTTTTAAAATTTGCACTGGCACTGGAACTTTTGAAAAACAATCAGCCCGGCAAAGCGTTGATGCTTTTTGAGTCGGTCTATAAAAACGATCCCGACTATCTCGGTGTGTACTATCATTTAGGCAAGCTCTATGAATCGCTTAAAAAGTTTGACCGGGCGGAACAACTTTTTACGGAAGGGATCCGGGTAGCTCAGCGCCAGGGTGCCGGGCGAACAGAAAGCGAATTGAACGAAGCACAGGACTCCTTAAAGGCAGACAGAAACTATGAGACCCCATAACTGTCGTATTTCCATGGTTTACTATCTTACACTGCTGGCTATCAGCTTTACAATTTTAGTTTGCCCGGCTGACACGCTCCAGGCACAGGATTCTGAAAACACTCATACGGTCACCCGGGGAGAAACCCTTTACAGTATCGCCCGGCAGTATGAAATCAATGTCAGTGACTTGCGCCGCTGGAACTCCCTCGAATCCGATGAGTTGAGCGTAGGGCAGATCCTGAGGGTGACCCCGCCTGCAAACCAGGACGCTGTCCGCCATACCGTACAAACCGGTGAAACCCTTTTTTCTTTGAGCAGAGAGTATGGCGTAACCATCGCGGAGATTCAAGAGTGGAACCAGTTGGAGAACAACGTCCTGGATAACGGACAGGAACTCATCATCTATGCCGGGGCGGATCAGCCGCAGGCTTCCGGCACCCCTGCCGAGGCACCCCCCGGGGCACAACAGCAGATACAAGCTGAGGGGGAACACAGCTCCATTGTCAATACCGGTTCCGCCCAGTCCAATACCCATTACACGGTAAAAAGCGGTGACAATTTAACCGTCATCGCACGCGAACACGGCATGACCCTCCAGGAACTCCGCAGCCTGAATAACCTGGAATCTGACAATATTAGAGTGGGGCAGCAGCTTCTTGTCAGACGTTCTCAAACCACACCCGTGGTGGATGACGAAGATGTTGAATCGACCCCGCAGGGCAAGTTCGCCCGTTACCGCCTCCGGGATGGAGAAACGGTCATTACCCTGCTTGAGCGATATGAGATGTCGGAACAGGAACTTGAGGCTCTAAACCCGGATGTGGACCTCCAGTCTCTTGGAGCCGGTCAGAGAATTACGGTTTTGTTGCCTCCAACCCGGACTTTTAAGAATCCGTACCGCAAGCGAGCCGGATTACAGGATCTGGGACAGGTACCCGTATACCGTTATTCGGAAGGGGCTGCTTCCAGCCCCACGACAAGCGGGGAACTTTACAATCCTTCCGAGCTCACGGCTGCCCATCCGAACATGGCACTCGGCAACGTGGTGTATCTGGAAAATCCGGCAAACGGAAAAGGAATCTTTGTAAAGATCAACGACCGCTTTTCAGGAGAGGGAATCAAACTCTCCAAACGAGCTTTTGAGTTACTCAACTTCTCCTCAATTGACCGGGCTTTTGTAGCGGTCTACCTTGATGAATAATCCTTATGGACGAAACCACTGAAACCATAGCCCCCCGGCGAAATTACTTTCGCGAAACCCATTCGATTTTATACAGCTACCTGATCTGTCTGCCTCTTCTGGTATTCTATGAAATCCTGATTCTGCTCTCCCAGCCGGAAAGTGAACAAATCGTTCGTATCACTGTCGATGCCTGGTTTAAAACCGTCTTTACTTCCGTGGGACTCAATGCCCTCTCCATTACTTTTTTTACGGCTGCCCTGGCCGGAGCGTTTATCCTGATTCGCGACCGGAAGAAACTGAAACACCTTAAGGGGGCTTACTTTTTGGGAATGCTGCTTGAAGCGCTGGCCTATGCGATCCTTTTGGGTATTTTTATCTCCACTCTCCTCCAGTCGCTGTTGGCCTTCGACCAGGTATCCTCCTCCATTGAAGAACTTTCAAAAATCCAGATGCTGGCACTCTCGTTAGGAGCGGGACTTTATGAAGAACTTTTTTTCAGGGTAATCCTGGTCAGTCTTTTACTCTATCTGTTCAGAAAATTATTTATTAAAAACTGGGCTTCCTACAGTGCCGCCGCAATCCTGGCAGCCTTCATATTCAGTACCGTACACTATACCGGTGAATTCGGGGATACATTCTCGCTGGGATCCTTCCTATTCCGATTTCTTTTTGGCTTAGCGTTAAATGTTATTTATGTTTTGAGAGGATTTGGGATGGCCGCATGGACCCATGCGTTATATGATATATTAATTATTACATTCAGGTAACGCCAGCCCCTGAAAGGGGATGTCGCACACCGGATTATGACAATACAAGATTCTGACCGGATCTTTCTTGTCCGTCATAGTAAATACTGAACACGTAGATCAAGATAATCAATTGGCCAAAACAGGGATAGATATTAAGTTAGGCAAAACGGCCTCTTTAAAAGGTGACTTTGTATTTTGAACAACCCAAACGGTTGTACGCAATTTTCACCGTTTCTCTTAGTTACTTAATAGGAAGTTTAATATAGAGCTCATTAAAAAAAGGGATGGCAGAGCTAACCAGGGACGAAATGCGCAAGCAGCAAGATTTCAATGATGAGATCATACCTCATCTGGACGCACTCTATAATTTTGCACTGCGGCTTACCACGGATCCGAATGATGCGGAAGATCTGGTGCAGGACACCATTGTAAAAGCTTTTCGCTTCTTTGACAGCTACGAAAAAGGAACCAATGCCAAGGCCTGGCTGTTTCGGATCCTCAAAAACTCCTACATCAACAACTACCGGAAAAAATCGAAAAAACCTCAACAGGTAGACTACGATGAGGTTGCCACTTTTTATGAGACGATCCGGGCGGAACGTACGGATACGTCCGACCTTGAGGACAAAATGTTCCGTGAACTCATTGACGATGACATTTCCAATGCCCTCGAGGAAATACCCGAAGATTTCAGAACGGTGGTGCTGCTCTGTGATGTAGAGGATTTCACCTACGAAGAGATTGCAAACATGCTGGATGTGCCGATCGGAACGATTCGCTCACGGCTGCACCGGGGCAGAAATCTGCTGAAAGTTCAACTGATGGACTACGCCCAAAAACGCGGGTTTGTAAACGACTAGTGAACAGTATGTCAGTTATCCGCCGTCCGGCGGATAACGTTTTGCGTCCCCCTCTTGAGAGGTGACGGTTCTCTCCGCCGGCGGAGAGAACCCGGGGTGTGTACGTGGATCCGCATCCATTCTTTGATCTATCCCTGACACACTGTTCTTATACTTTTAGGGTAATCCGGACGGTGGTTCCATGATCCGGTTTGGATCGAAGGATGGTCACATGCCCCTTGTGATAGTCTTCGATAATGCGTTTCGTCAGGCTCAGGCCGAGTCCCCACCCTCTCTTCTTCGTACTATAGCCCGGTTTAAAAATATCCGACATCCGTTTTCTGTCGATCCCCGAACCGGAATCTTCGATATCGATATACAACTCATCTTCCAGTTGCCGGACGCTGATCGCTACATAGGCATCCTCCGAGTTCTCCCGGATTGCATCCATTGCATTCTTGATCAGGTTTTCCACAGCCCATTGAAATAACTCCGGGTTCACATTGACTTCTGCATTCGTTTGAATCGACCGGCGGACTTCCACTTTTCTACCGAGCTGTGGTAAACGCCGTTCCATATAGTTGATTACCTGGTCAATGATCGGGACGACACGCATTTTCTTGAGTTCGGGTTCGGAGCCGATCTTGTTGAACCGTTCCGCTATCCCCCGAAGCCTGCTGATATCATTTTCAATTTCATGGATAATGGCTCCCGACTCCTTGTTATTTCCCTCTTTCTGTTTTAACAGCTCAATCCACCCATACAGACTCGAAATCGGGGTTCCAAGCTGATGGGCCGCCTCCCTGGTCATACCCACCCATAAATTGGATTGTTCCGACCTTGTAATGCTTCTATACGTCATATACCCGATGCCCAACAGCAAAGCCAGCAAGCCGAACTGGATATAGGGGAAGAACCGCAGATACTGAACGGCCTGGCTCTCCCCGTAATACACATACTGGGTCTGCTGAATCTGGTCAAAGCCAATGGTAATCGGGATCGGGTCATGAATGGAAGCAAAATAATCGATCATTTCCGGTCCTACTTCCGATTCGTCGACGTGGTTCTCATGGAGGATATTCCCCTCTTCATCCACGACGATTTGCGGGATTCTGAGAGGCTGTTTGAGAATGAGCTCCTCTCTCACAAAATCCACCGATGACTTTGCAGCTTCGGCTCCCTCGATCATTGAAAGAACACTATCCGGCACCTGTGGAATGTTCGATAAAATCTCAATCGAATTGTTCAAATCGGTACTGACCTGATCGTGCAAAGGCTGGCTGTTATACTCCATCGCTTTTGCCCAAAGCTGGACACTTGCTCTCTCCTGCTCCTGAATTTTACCGATCAGATACTGATTAAAGATATAGGAGCCGATTCCAAGAACAAACAGCAGGACAACCAGAATAATTTTGATCCGGTTGGCAGACAGAAATAGTTGCATACGTCCTCATGTTAGGATTGATATCAGACCCAATAATAATCAAAAAAACATGAAGGTGAAGGAAACCAAACCGGCTTCTTCACGTCGTCCGACGAATCCCTCAGGCAGACGCTTTCTGTTTTTCATACACTGGAGGCGCCTTTTTCTCAATGGTTTCCCGGGTCACAATGCAACGTTTCACATTATTCATGGAAGGCAGGGTGAACATGATATCCAGCATGGCATCTTCAAGAATAGACCTGAGACCCCTGGCGCCTGTTTTCCGCTGCTGGGCTTTTTTGACGATCGCCTCGAGCGAATCTTCCTCAAACACCAGTTCAACATCTTCCATCTGGAACAGTTTCTTATACTGTTTGGTGATGGCGTTTTTAGGCTTCAGAAGAATTTCAGTCATCGCATCATCGGTCAACTCCTGCAAGCCGCTGATCACGGGCAGGCGGCCGATCAACTCGGGAATCAAGCCGAACTTCTGCAAATCCTCCGCTTCGACATAGGTAAAAATATTGGGGTCATCCTTGTCATATTTTACCTGGTCGGTCGAGTGAAAGCCCATTGAACTCACCGAAAGGCGTTTTGCAATAATGTCTTCCAGACCGTTGAATGCTCCGCCGCATATAAACAGGATATTGGTGGTATCCAACTGGATAAAACTCTGTTCCGGGTGTTTGCGGCCACCTTTGGGGGGGATATTGGCCGTGGTCCCTTCCAGAATTTTCAACAGAGCCTGCTGGACTCCTTCACCCGATACATCCCGGGTGATCGAGGGGTTGTCACTTTTACGGGCCACCTTGTCAACTTCATCGATATAGACGATCCCGCGCTTTGCCCTCTCCACATCATAATCAGCGGCCTGCAGGAGATTACTGAGAATGCTTTCCACATCTTCTCCAACATAACCGGCCTCGGTCAGAACCGTCGCGTCGGCGATGGTAAAAGGTACGTCAATGATATTCGCCAGGGTTCTCGCCAGAAGAGTTTTTC
Organism: Balneolaceae bacterium; assembly: GCA_040877875.1. GTDB lineage: Bacteria > Bacteroidota > Rhodothermia > Balneolales > Balneolaceae > JBBDNC01. Next base: position 6,877 of record JBBDNC010000147.1, read on the forward strand.
CGCAGCCGGTGGGGCCGAGAAGGATGATATTGCTTTTCTCAATCTCGGTGTCCTCATACCCTTCTTCATGCTGTGCATTGATGCGTTTGTAATGGTTGTACACCGCAACGGACAAGGTTTTCTTCGCCGACTCCTGACCGATCACATATTCGTCGAGTTTCGACTTTATTTCCAGCGGCTTCAGCCGCGTTTCGTACTGTTTGTCACGACGACGGGCGAGAGAAGCCAAATCACTTTTGATAATGCTTGCGGCATCTTCCACACACCTGTCGCATACATAGACATCCGGACCTGCAACCATACTATTGACTTCGTTGCTGGATCGTCCACAAAAGGAACAGTGTACCAGTTCGTCTTTGCCTTTTTTACTCATCGTCTGATTCGCCTCCCGTTGTTACTTGGAATCTTTATTATCCTTTTTATCCTTTCTCACCATGATCCGGTCCACGAGTCCGTAGTCAAAAGCTTCCTGCGCACTCATCCACTTGTTCCGGTCGGAATCCTTCATAATCTGTTCGGGATCCTTGTCCGTATGCTTGGCCAGAATTTCACCCAACACTTTCTTGATACGAAGAATTTCCTGGGCTTCGATTTCAATGTCGCTTGCTTGTCCCTGCACTCCTCCCAGGGGCTGGTGAATCATCACGCGGGCATGGGGCAGAAGGTTTCTCTTTCCTTTGGTTCCTGCGGCGAGCAGAACTGCTCCCATGGAGGCAGCCATTCCCACACAGGTACAGGCAACATCACATTTAACGTACTGCATGGTGTCATAAATCGCCAGTCCTGCTGAAACCACTCCGCCCGGGCTGTTGATATAGATGTTAATATCCTTCTCCGGGTCTTCGGATTCAAGAAAGAGCATCTGTGCAACCACGGAGCTTGCAACGGCATCATTCACCGGAGTTCCTACAAAAACGATACGGTCTTTCAGAAGGCGCGAATAAATGTCATAGGCTCGTTCTCCGCGATTGGTTGTTTCCACAACCATCGGTACCAGGGCATTCTGAATTTGTGAAATGTCACTCATGTCGGGAATTTCGAATATAGGTTGTTGATAAGGCATAAATTTTAAGTAAAAGTGTCTTGTAAACGATCAATGATCTTAAAAATTCAGTGAAAAATCGGCATCATAGAGCGTGAATGAAAATCAGGCTTCTGTTTTTTGAGCTTCTTCATCTTTCTTTTCACGTTTTTTGCGCAATTCCTCTTTGGAAATCTCCCTGATGTTAACAGCATCTTTTAATTTTTCAAAAATCTTATTTTCACGAATACTTGAACGAAGACTTTCCAGCTGTTTCGGGTTTTGAGCGAAATAGGATTTCATTTGATCCGTCGTTGCACCGTAGCGTGCCGCTTCTCCGGCAATATACGCGTCAATATCTTCCGGCTTAATCTCGATATCCTCAAAATGATCCTGCAGTTTTTGATTGATAAAAACCCACTTCGCTTCCTCAACGGCACTCTCACGCATATTATTTTTGTAAGATTTCTCATCAAAATCAGGCGGCAACTCATTGCCGGACTGTTGTTTCAGGTATTCCACATAATTGTTCAAGACCTGCTGTTCAAACACATCCGGCACTTCAAAGTCATGCGCATCCGTGAGAGCCGAAATCACTTCCTGCCTGAACATATCATCACTGGTCTGATCATAATATTCCTGCATCCGGCTTTTTAGAAAACTATTGTATTCCTCCACATTCTTAGCTTCCCCGTTTGACTGCTCTTTGGCAAATTCGTCCGTTAATTCTTGTTTCAGAGGCTTTTCCGCCTTTTTTATTTCAAGCCTGAACCGGTCCTTTTCCTCTCCCTCACCCAGTTCAGCATCAACGGCATCGCCCGCTTTTTTGCCAATCAGGAATTCCCGGAATTCTTTCGCATTCTCATCCTTCAGGTTCAGCACCTGATCCTCATCCTTCTCCCCTTCCACAGGGTTGCCCTCTTCATCGAGAGCCATCGCATCGACCGTCACACGGTGATCTTCTGTGATCTCACCCTCGATTTCTTCCCAGTTGCCTTCACGTTCGAGCGTACGTTCAATCTCCTCTTGCACTTCTTCGTCCGTTACATCATGAACCAGTTTGTCGACGTCGATCTTTCCCAGGTCCTGAAGTTCGAATTCCGGTTTGGAACCGATCTTGAACTTCACTTCCAGTTCATCATTCTCCCACTGAAAATCCGTCATTTCAGTTTCACCCACGGGTTCATGTTCCGGGACGACTTTCTCTTCAAAAACTTCCTGAACGTATTTATTGATCTCTTCCATTTCGATCTCCTCCCCGAATCGCTTCTTGACGATCGATAACGGGACCTTGCCGGTTCGAAAGCCGGGCATCTGGATTTGCTTCCGGTATTTTTTAAAAGCCTCGTCAAATTTCGAAGCCAAATCCTCCCTGCTTGCCTTGATTGTAACTTCCTTGTCTACCGATGTCAGTTCTTGAACGGAAATATTCACTTAAAAACTCCTTCTGTTTCTATTAGATTATGTGCTGCTGTTCGGGTAAATATTGCTAAAAAATGGTTTAAATACTGTACAAAATGATTTAATAACCGGTGTACGAGAGGGGGGACTCGAACCCCCACACCGATAAAGGTACTAGATCCTAAATCTAGCGCGTCTACCAATTCCGCCACTCTCGCATGTACCCCTCCGCCTGCTTCTCGTCGAAAATTTAGAATCAGAGCCTTGAAAAATACAGCTTTATCATACAGGGTTCAACTATCCGTGCCGTCATTTTCATTCTCTTCATATTGGGGGAAATTCATGCACAGGGGGGTATGAAGAGCATAGAGCTCAATTTGCACAGAGCATAATTCAACACAAAATATCCACCGGGCGTGCAGGGTGGCCGGAAACATTGATTCTCTCCACCTTTCCCGCCTTCAATACTTTGTTCGGACACATGGGGGACACTTTCATGAAAATGTTCATTCGCCCCCCTGACTTTCAAATTGATATACTGAAATACCCTTGAAACAGAAGGCCACAGCTCACTGACTTACATTGCCGAAGGGTGAAATAAGCCCTATTTTAAAAAAAATAATTTTCCAACAGAACTGTGACCGAGTCATGTTTAAAAACCTTCGATTTGTCTATATAACCACCTCTGATAAAGAGGAAGCACGGAAAATCGGTAAGGCCGTAATTGAGGCACGGCTTGCCGCTTGTGTCAATATTCTCGACGGAATGGAATCGATGTATCACTGGAAAGGGAAGATTGAATCCGCAAACGAATGTATTTTAATTGCCAAGACCCCCTATCACAATGTGTCGGCCCTGACTCGTCTCGTTAAAAAAATACACAGTGACGAATGTCCCTGCATTGTAACCCTCACTCTTACGGAACAGGAAGGCAATGAAGAGTATCTGCAATGGCTGGTCGATGAAACGCGTTACCCCGAACCCGAATTGAAAGCGAAATAAGGAAAGATCTCCCCGTTTGGGGCCGGCCCGGCTTCACACCCCCGTGCCGTGCGTGGCCGTCACTCTTCTTCAGTGATTTCCTCACCGCGGACCTTTTGCCGAAGCAGCATCTCGGTCTGGTATTGTTGTCCGTCGCGCAGTAATTGCAGTTTCATCCGGTCTCCTTCATCGTATTCCCTGAGAAGAGCCCATGCATGCATCTCGCTGACAACCCGTTCCTCCCCGATTTTCAGGATGATATCTCCCGGCATGACTCCGCATTCAAACGCCGGCCCGCCCTTGTTAATGCTCGTCACCAGCAAGCCCTGGATATAGGGCAGCCGGTGTTGATAAATCAATTGTTCGGTCATTGCTGTAAACTCCATTCCCGGATCGTAATCGAGCACGACATGTCCGGACGTCAGCAGTTGGTTAATGATTTTTTCAACCCGGTTACTTGGAATCGCAAATCCCAGTCCGATAAAACCGGAACCGGTCCCCCCGGTATAGATAAACGTATTGACTCCCATCACCCGCCCTTCACTGTTCAGAAGAGGGCCGCCCGAGTTCCCCCTGTTGATAGCCGCATCCGTCTGAATCATATCGATGTAAACCCGGGGGTTGCTGGGGTCCGGACGGAAATCACGATTTTTGGCACTGACCACCCCCACGGTTACCGCCGGGCGGCCGTCTTCAAATAATCCGAAAGGATTTCCGAGAGCAATCGCCCACTCACCGACTATGACCTCTTCGGAGTCGGTGAATTCCACGTAGGGAAACGGCTCAATCGAATTAATCTTGACCAGTGCCAGGTCGGAAAATTCATCACTCCCAATCACCCGGGCATCATAAGTGGTTCCGTCGATTGTGGCCACGACCACCTCCTTTGCATGGGTGCCGATTACATGCTGATTGGTAACCACCAGGCCGTCTTCACTGATAATAAACCCCGATCCCATATTGGTAAATTCTCTGTCTCTCGTCCCGCCCAAGCCAAAAAAGTAGCGCAGAAACTCATCCTGGGCTGTCGTTCTTTGTTCCACAACACTGGTTACCGTAACACTGACGATCGCAGGGCTTACTTCTTCAACAGCCGTTGTGATGGCATTGTGCCGGCTCCGGGATACCTCATCGACCCACTCTCTCCTTTCCGTGACCCCTTCATTCTGGGGATCGTTATTAATGACCTCTTCAATCAGCGTAGCAGAAAAATGACGGGTCGTATCAGACAGGGAGCCGCCGGAATTTTCCCGGTTCTCACCTGCAGTACACGAGAATATGAAGAGAGCCAGCACAACCGGGAGAGCCGGGCGGGCAAATACGACGAAACGGTTATTTGGCAGGCACTTTTTGTTCTTCAATTTCCTTGATCTGTTTGGATCCGATTTGAACAACTTCTTCAATAGTTTTTTTCAGGGGGCCCGGATGCCAGGCACCAGCCGCTTTCTTATGGCCGCCCCCGCCGATTTCTCGGGCCCATTTATTCACATCAACCTGACTCCGGGACCGCAAACTCATCTTGATCCCATGATCATCAAGGTCTTTCAGCAAAATAGCCGCTTTGATCCCGGCAATGCTCAGCGGGTAATTGACAAATCCTTCACAATCTTCATTTGAGGTTCCGGTCGCATCCATCATCTCCTGTGTAACGTACATAACAGCGATCTGATTGTTTTCATACAAACGGATTGTACTCATCGCCCTGCTTAACAGGTGAAGTTCACGCGGGGTACGATTTGAAAACACTTTCTCCGCAACTTCGTTCGGACGAAAGTTTCCACGCCGGAGCAGATCCGCGGCCGCTTCCATCGTTTCAGGAGTTACACTGTCGTACTGCAGGGAACCCGTATCCGTAATAATACCGGTATAGAGTGCTTTGGCAACTTTTTCATCGATTTGGCCCGGATCATGTTCCTGGAACAGCCTGTAGATTAATTCACAAGTTGAAGAAGCCGTCTCGACCGAAACTGAATAGTCAAAATCAGATTGCGGGTCGGGATGGTGATCGATCATAAACGAGGGTTTATGCCCGTCCGACTGGATTTTCTCGTAACTGCCAAACCGGCTGGCTGCATTGCCGTCAATCAGGATAAAAGCGTCACACTTCTCCACCAAATTAATTTCCGGCAGGCGAATAGGATGATAATTTGTCAGCCAGCTTAAATTTTGAGGAATCGAGTCATCATTAAAAGCCCACGCCTCCACTCCGTTTTTTTCAAGCCAGAGGCTGAGTCCAACTTGCGCTCCTATACAGTCGCCATCAGGCCGTATGTGAGAATAAATCCCTACCCGTTTAAATTGCACCAGTTTTTTTCGAAAATCCTGAAACATCGATCTTTTTCATTATTCTATAGGTTCCGTTTCGCCCTTCAAATTCATTGGGCGAAGGGGCTAACATACGATTTTATATGCGGAAGGAATAGAACAAAGAGATATAATTTTATGAAAACAGTCATATTATGTGATGGAAGGCGTCCGCCGGCAGACAGAATCCGGGCGGCCGTAGAGCAGGCGGATCTGTTTATTGCGGCCGATGGCGGGGGCAATGCGGCGCATGAGCTGAAACTGGTTCCGCGGATCGTGATCGGAGACCTGGACAGTTATTCGGTCTCGCCCGACCCTCAAACAGAAGTGATTCAGGACAACAACCAGGAGTCCAACGACCTTGAGAAAGCACTTAACAAGGCACTGGAATCAGGGGCAAAGGAGGTATGGGTGTTCGGAGCCATTGGCCAGCGGCTTGATCATACACTTAAAAACCTGTCGGTTCTCAAACAGTTCAACGCCCGGTTCAAGTCTCTCCGATTTGTGGATCGATATGGAGAACTTTTTCTCCTGCCCGCCCGGTACCAGGCACAATACCCTGTCGGCACCGTGATCTCCCTGTTCCCGCTCTCGGGTAAAGTGAGTGGAATTACTACCCGGGGACTAAAATACCCCCTCCGGGACGAAGCCCTAGAAAATGGCGTGCGGGATGGCACCTCCAACGAAACCGTCAGCGACCGGATTGAGATCACCCACAAAAAGGGCGATCTTCTGCTCTTCGTCGCAACCAAACAACCCGTACATTGACTGCAACACTTCATCTGACCGACTGGATTCTGATCGGCTCTTATTTTGTCTCCTTGATCTGGCTTAGCTGGTATAAAGGCTGGATTCAGGAAGATGAAGAACACTTTCTGCTCAGCGGACGCAAGGTCACACTCCCGGCATTTGTTGCCACTCTGGTCTCTACCTGGTACGGTGGAATCCTCGGAGTGGGCGAATACAGCTACCAGTTCGGAATCTCACAATGGCTGATACTGGGAATGCCGTTTTATGTTTTTTCAGCCCTGTTTGCCATCTTTCTTGCCGGAAAAATCCGCCTTAACAAAGCCTTGTCCATCCCCGAGGCCGTTGCATTCCGTTACGGGGAAAAAGCCGGGCGGCTCAGTGCCCTGCCGATCTTTGTTTTGGTGAGCCCGGCCCCCTATATCCTGATGCTGGGCCTGCTGTTTCAATTCTTATCGGGGGGGCAAGGGCCGTTTTTGTTGTATGCGGGGATGGTGGCCCTGTTCGCCGTGCTCTATGTGACCGTCGGCGGGTTCGGGGCGGTCGTCCGAACCGACATCCTACAAGTGATATTGATGTTCGGCGGATTCATCCTGCTGATTTTCTATGCCGCTTCTCAATTCGGACCTATCGGGGAATTGTGGGAAGTACTCCCCGAAAATCACCGGGATCCGACCGGCGGACAAAGCTGGCAATATATCCTTGTCTGGTTTTTTATAGCACTGTGGACTTTTGTGGATCCCAGTTTTCATCAGCGTGCGGCAGCAGCAGAGTCTCCCCAAACCGCCCGGCGGGGTATTTTCATATCGATTCTTTTCTGGGCAGGCTTTGATTTTTTGACGGCATTTTCCGGACTTTACGGATGGGCCATTCTCGGGCCCGACATCAGTGAACCCATCCTGGTCTACCCGATGATGGCGGAGACTCTTCTGCCCATGGGTCTGAAAGGCCTGTTTTTTGTCTCTCTTCTGGCCACCATGATGTCTACCCTCGACAGCTACCTCTTTTTGTCGGGCCAGACTCTCGGTCGTGATTTTCTTGTTCAATTCTTTCCGAGGGCCGACCGGAACCGCCTCACCCGCATGAGCATTCTGATCGCTGCACTCCTCGGAATCATTTTGATCTTTCTTTATCCAAGTGTCATCGATCTGTGGTATGTACTCGGTTCGGTCTTTATTCCCGGCCTGCTCATCCCGATCCTCGGCATTTACCTGCCCCTGTTCCGGATAAAAACGGGATACGTTTTTGCATCGATGATCGGCGCGACCGGAGTTTCCCTGGCTTGGCTGATTATGGGAACGCTTACTCAGACCGATGAGCCCGGTTATGCTTTCATGAATATCGAGCCCTTTTACCCGGGGCTCCTTCTCGCCGGGATTCTTTGGCTTGCCGGCCGGGACAACACCGGTTCACATGGATTTGAGGATGTGACCGAGATTTAATTTGTGAATGGGAATGAGGTAATTCGTGTAAAACACATCTTTTTGAATACCGAGAAGCCCGGTACCCCGAAAATCCACTACGCAGCGACCTTCAACCGTCTGCACGACTTCCCCGATTCCGTAATATTCCGGGCTGGGCCCATAATATACCAACTCCCCCAACTGAATGTGGTTCGATGCCCGCCGATGAAAGGGCATAATCACTGGCAGTAAATCGAGCCGGTAGGAAAGTCGTTTATTCCGGGTTGCCATGTCGCTGGGTTAAATTTTTAGTTTCGTTTTGCATCTTTTTAAGGGTAAAGGTACGGCTGTTTTTACCGGTCACCTCTATATCAATCCAAAGAGCATGTTCCGGCACGATGGCAGAAATTTTTTTCGGCCATTCGATGATTGAAACGCCCTCTCCATAAAAATATTCTTCAGCACCAATTTCAAGAACTTCTTCAATTTTTTCAATCCTGTAACAATCAAAATGATAGATGGGAAGAGTGCCCTCATATTCCTGAATAATAGTAAAAGTAGGCGAAGTCACTTCCCGCGGATCCAGGCCGAAAGCCCTGACAAAACCTTTCACAAACCGGGTTTTTCCTGCTCCAAGCTCCCCGCTCAGGCAGATCACATCTCCGGCTTCGGCCTGCTCGCCTACCTCCTGCGCAAATCGCATCGTCTCTTCTTCACCGAGACTTTCAAATACGGTATGCAATTTTTTGTCAGACATATTCAGCCTTAAACGAGTCCTGTAATTTAAACAGATTAATAAACACTGTCAGGTTATACTCAATACTAGAAGGCTTTGCAAAATCACTGCGTGTTCAAAAAATGAGCGTCTTTTTGCCCAA
>JBBDNC010000148.1:0-72115 GCA_040877875.1 Balneolaceae bacterium
GACGACCTTCTCCGCCAGCTGGCGGAGAAGGTCCGGGGTGTGTTCGTGGATATAAGCCAGAAACGAATATAATGTCACACTGACACACTGATCACTGATCACGGATTACTGTTTCCGTTGTTATTTCCTCTGGAGCGGTTCATAGAGCGGCTCAGAATGATGACCGGAATGATGCCTACAAGTATGATTGCCAGTGCAGCTCCTGAGGATTCTGCCAGCCGTTCATCGGAAGCCAGTCGGTAAACCTGAACGGCCAGCGTATCAAAATTAAACGGACGGACGATCAGCGTTGCAGGCAATTCCTTGATAACATCGACAAACACAAGCATCATTGCAGCAAACAGGCTGCCGGACATCATCGGCATATGGACCTTGCGCAGGATTTTGTTGAACCGGTATCCGAGTCCTTCGGCGGCTTCATCCATATTGGGCGTGATTTTCGAAAGGCTGGATTCAACCGTATTAAAGGAGACCGCCAGAAACCGGACAACATAGGCAAAGATCAGTGCAACGATTGTACCGCTCAGGATTAATCCTGAGGATATACCGAAGGCATTTCTCATCCATCCATCCAGTGTATTATCAAACCAGCCGAAAGGAATAAGGAGTCCGACGGCAATGACCGATCCCGGTATGGCGTATCCCATCGATCCGATCCGGGTCGCTACGCGGGTAGTGAATGTCGGATTCAATCGTAAACCATACGCCATGACAAGAGCCGTTATCAAGGCTGTCAGACCTGCGATTCCCCCTACAAGAAGGGTATTCAACCCATACTGGAAAAATCGGGTATCCACAGCCATATCAAAATGGCCAATCATCATTCTGAACAGTACGAATACAGGGAGGAGAAATCCCAGGAAAAGGGGGAGGGAACAAACAAGAGTTGTCCCCCATTTTTTCCAGCCGTTCAATTCATATTGCGTGATATGCTTATAACGACTGCTCCCACTTTGTTTAAAGTTGATTTTGTTGCGCGACCACCGCTCGAGAAGGATCAGGATCAATACAAACAGGAGCAGGAACGCCGACAACTGGGCGGCAGCCGTCTGTTCACCTAACCCAAACCATGTTCTGTAAATTCCGGTCGTAAACGTCTGCACACCAAAATAATCGACGGTTCCGAAGTCATTGAGTGTCTCCATGAGTGCTAAAGCCATACCGGCTGCGATGGAAGGACGAGCAAGGGGAAGAGCAACTTTATAAAAACTCTGGAAAGGAGTACAGCCGAGACTCCGGCTGGCTTCAAGAAGGGAGACGGATTGTTCGAGGAATGCGGATCTTGAGAGCAGGTAAACATATGGATAGAAAACGAATGACATCATCAGGATGGCCCCTTCCAGTGACCGTATATTCGGGAACCAATAGTCCCCGACTCCCCAACTCATGGATTCCCGTAACATCGTCTGTACCGGGCCTGTAAAAGAGAGAAAATCAGTATATGTATATGCCATGAGATAAGCGGGGACAGACATCGGTAGGATCAGCGCCCATTTAAAAATCTTTTGCCCCGGAAATTGACACATGGTCACAAGCCAGGCCGTCCCGACTCCAATGATGAATACACCGGTTCCGACTCCCAACATAAGCCAGATGGAATTTCGGATATAGCCGGGAAGGACGGTGGAAGCCAGGTGGGCCCATACATCTCCCGCCGGAATAAAAATATTTGCCACGACGGTGAGTACAGGAATGGAAACAAGCAAAGCAATCACGATCGTAACAATATTCCACGTCCTGGAACCGGTTTTGGGATGTAGCCGGCTTTTAAACGTAGCCCTTTTTGTAAATTCGAGGAGGTTGCGGATCATCTTTTGAACAGCTTGTATCCGGAAACCGGCAACCCGCCGGCCTGGGAAATTCTATTCTTTGCAGGGGCAAAAGGTACGGCTATTTCAAAGGGGATCATAGATGAAATTGCCATTCGGACTTTGCAAGGCCAAACTCTTTCTTTAATACTGATTCGGCAGCGTGAAAACCACACATTCCATGAACCCCTCCCCCCGGCGGAGTGGAGGAAGAACAAAAGTATATTCCCTTCGTGGGAGTAGCGTACGGGTTGAGCCATGAAACCGGCCTGGAAAATAACTGTTTCAAGTCCTGAATTCCCCCGTTGATGTCCCCTCCGATATAATTCGGATTGTAAACTTCCAGATCCTGTGCAGTTTTTTTGCTTCTTGTTTCGATCACGTCCCGGAATCCGGGGGCAAACCGTTCAATTTGACCTTCGATCGATTGAGTCATATCCCGATTCGAATTATTAGGTACATGACAATACGCCCAGAGCGTATGTTTGTCGTTCGGTGTCCGCGATTCGTCAAACAGGCTTTGTTGTGCCACCAGTACATAGGGTTTGTGCGGGTGACGGTTTTGGTAAATCATCTTTTCCGATTTGATGATTTCATCAATCTTTCCGCCGAGATGTACGGTCCCGGCCTGTCGGCATCGGGAATCCCGCCAGGGGACGGGTTCGCTGAGGATATAATCGATTTTAAAAACTCCTGCCCCATACCGGTAACGATTCAGCTTTTTACGGTAAGAGTCCGGAAATGAGTCTCCAACGATTTTGTTTACCTGTTTCGGAGTAAGGTCAAACAGGATAGCTGTTGTGTCGGGGAGACTCTCAAGGTGAGTGATTTTTACACCTGTCTCTATTTCTCCCCCCAATTGTCTGAAATACCCGGCCAGGGCATCCGCTATAGATTGCGACCCTCTTCGGGGCAGCGGCCACCCTGCGGCATGGGCGGCAGCCCCGAGAACCAGTCCGATCGCCGAGGTGGCCGGTTTGTCAAGGGGCATGATACTGTGAGCGGCCAACCCTCCGAATAAGGCCCGGCCCGGGATTTTTTTAAATTTTCGGTTGGCCAGATTTTCAGCCGATTGAAGGGCATTGAGTCCGAAAAAGGCCATTTGAAAAGGATGCGAGGGAATTCTTAACGGCGACAAGATATCTTTGGACATCCCTTCCCAATGAGTACTGAGGGAATTCATTAATTTCAGGTAAACCTTAAAATCTTCTCCGAGCTCTTCCTCCATCTTCTGAATATCCCGGTGCAGAATCACCGATGGTGCATCGTCGAGTGGATGGGCCAGGGGATAGGGGGGATGGATCCATTCGAGTCCGTATCGGGCCAGGGGTAATTGCCTGAAAAAAGGAGAAGAGAGCGCCATGGGATGAATCGCTGAACAGATATCATGACGGAAACCAGGTTCTGTCAGTTCCAGGGTTCGTGTTCCGCCCCCTATAGTGGATTCACCTTCGAATATCTTGACGGACAATCCTTCAAGAGCTAACCTGATGGCGGCAGCCAGTCCGTTCGGGCCTGAACCGACAACAATAGCATCATAACGGTTCTTCAGGGAGCTACTCATTTTTCGGGTATATTTTGATAGAAGGCTTTGCAAAATCACTGCGTGTTCAAAAAATGAGCGTCTTTTTGCCCAATTTCCACATTATCGGGATTTTAAAATCCTCACATATGCATAATATGCTGTGGTATTAATCCGCCGGCTGGCGGACAGGCTTTGAACTTGAACAAAAATCTTGGTTTTGTAAAACCTTCTGATAGTTTGTGATTCGCCCGCTGGAAAAGCAGGAGGGAAAAATTAAGAATTAAAAGTAAAGAATTAAGAATTAATAATAATTGTTCCTCGACTGGAGTCTTTGTTGTTTGAAGCCGTCAGCCTTGTGATTCCCATATCTTGCCGGTTCTTCTTTCTGAGTAACCTTTTTTTGTATAAAATGCGGGAGTTACCGGGAAGATATCGGATCTATCTATTCGATTTTATTGTTTAATAGATCGAAATAATCAAATGATTGGCTATATCGTTAGAAATATCGATTGTTAAGAATCGGGTTCTGAGTAAATTCTTCTTTATTATCTGGGTAGTAGTTTATGTGGTTGGCCAAAAATGGTTACATTTGAATGTATAAAAAATGTGAATGAAACGAGGTATAGACGTTGAGCAAAGTTAAAATGGAAATACTGGGGCTTTCGACCAGTCCAAGCAGTGGGGGGGCTTATGCGTTAATCTTGAATGAGACAGATGGAAATCGCCGTCTTCCGATTATCATAGGTACTTTCGAAGCCCAGGCAATTGCATTGGAGCTTGAGAGTATCAAACCCCCGAGACCTATGACTCATGATTTGTTAAAAAACATTGTTCTGAGTTTCGATTCTTCAGTAGCTGAGATTTATATCAATGATTTGAGTGAAGGGACTTTCTTTGCTCAGATTATCTATGATCGAAATGGCAAAAAAGTTGAACTCGATGCCCGTCCAAGTGATGCAATCGCTCTGGCAATTCGTTTTGGTGCCCCCATTCATGTAGCGAAAAAGGTACTTGATGAAGCGGGAATCGTCTCTGAAGAATCGGGTGAGCAGGGAACTCCTGCTCAGGCGAGTGAGGTAACTGAAACGAAGACTGAAATGACAAAACTGGAAAAGCTTGAAAAAGAACTTCAGACAGCGATTGAAACCGAAAATTATGAAAAGGCAGCAAAAATTCGGGATCAAATTCAAAAATTGAAAAGCTGACTGACGTGGATTGCAAACCTTACCCTTTTGAAAAGCTGCCTTTTTCTCAGCTATTTCATGATTACATTCATCAAAGTGACTCCCTCTCATCTTTTTTTCCGGCTCACCCGTTTGACGAGGCGTCGGCCGCTTCTCATGCAAACAGCCATGAATTTACTGGGGACAGGGATGAAACGGCTGATTTGTTATTGAATTTAAATCAGGCATTCGGAGCCGGTAAAGCGACTCTTGATCAGATTGAAAAATTAAGATCCGGCAATTCCCTTGCTGTGGTGACAGGCCAGCAGTTGACCATTTACGGCGGCCCCCTCTTTACGATCTATAAGACTTTGACGGCTATTATTTATGCGCGAAGATGGGAAGAAAAACTTGACAGGCCCGTAGTTCCGGTGTTCTGGATGGCAGATGAAGATCACGATTTTGAGGAAGTTTCCAGGCTGGGAATATTGACGGACCGGGTCTACCAGGAACTGCAAATGGAAAACGGGCAGGATCATTCCCTGCCAGCCGGGCGGTATCAATTGGGAAAAGAGTTTGCGGGGGTTCGGAAACAATTGAGGGAGCTGCTGCCTGATTCTGATTTTTCGGACTCCCTGTTCGAATCCCTTGATCGGCATTACCAAGATAAACGTACGCTGCAGGACGCCTTCGGGGGTTGGATGATGGAACTTTTCGGCAAATACGGGTTGATACTTGCCGGCAGCGATGATCCGGAAATTAAAAAGAGGACCCTCCGGCCGCTTTTAAAGGCGACCGAAAACCATCAGGAGGTTATGGAACTTCTGGATGTGCAAAGTAAAAAACTTGAAGGAAATGGTTTCCACCGTCAGGCAAGAGTTCAATCTTCCAATATTTTCTATATCGATGAGAAACAAAGACGGCAAAAGCTGGTATTTGAAGATTCATCCTGGTATTCCGGAAATGGACATCGCTGGAGTACCGATGAATTGACACGGAATATTGAATCCACTCCTGAACAGTTTTCACCGAATGTCTTTTTGCGTCCTCTCATGCAGGATCATCTGTTACCCACACTGGCTTATGTGGCCGGACCGGGTGAAACAGCGTACTATGCCCAAATGAAGCCGTTATACGAGAATATGGAGCAGAGAATGCCGATGATCTTGCCCCGATTCAGTTTAACATTGATTGAACCTGCGATCCAACGGGTGATGAAAAAGCTGCCCTTTGAACTCTCGGACTATGCCAGGCGAATTGAAGATCTTGAATCCGGCTATATTGAGAAGATTGACAGGATGGATGTGGAAGAGGTCTTCGCTGATTGGAAAAATCAGGTTCATTCCATTACCCGGGAAAAAACAGATGAGATCGGACAAGTCGATCCAACGCTGAAAGCCTCGGTCGACAAAGCCGGTACGATTTTTGAGAACGAACTGAATAAATTAAAGGGAAAGGTCTATCGTGCGATCAAAAAAGACGAGGAAATTCAGCTCAACAGAATCCGGCGGATCCGGCACAACCTGTTTCCGGACAGCAAGTTGCAGGAAAGACAGGTAGCATTTATCTGTTATATGAATAAATATGGGCCCGATGTATGGGACAGGCTGTTCCAATGTCTGGAAAACCACGTTCCGGACACACATATAATTGTAGACCTGTAGAAATTCAGGCAGGGATCAACATGCACCCTTCTCGTTCCGGGGGTTTTAAATGATGACTGGGTACAGAACCGGTAAAACATGAAAAGTGTATTTGCAAGCCTTTGAGATTGTAGAATGAAAAAACAGCAGGAGAAAAAACAGATCCGAAGCCAATATCTTCAACGACGAGCCTCTTTTTCAGAGCAACAGGTCACAATGAAGAGCAGGGCTGTTCTGGAACATCTTAAATCGTTTGAACCCATCGGCAGGGTTGTGTTTATTCATTGTTATCTATCAATTGCAGACCGTGGAGAGATTGATACATTCGATGTGATCGGGTGGCTTTTAACAGAGAATAAAAAAGTAGCTGTTCCCAAATCCGACTTCAAGACGAAAAATATGCAGCATTATTTAATTTCCAATCTTGAGTCTCTGACAAAAAATCATTTGGGAATTCCGGAGCCTGCCGGTGGAGTTGAAATTTCGGATGATCAACTCGATCTGATAATTGTTCCGATGGTGGCTGCGGATTCCAACAAGAACCGACTGGGATATGGAGAGGGTTTTTACGATCGTTTCCTGGCCAGGACAAATGCCGTCAAGATTGGATTGGTCTATGAGAATTGCCTCATGGAAGACCCGTTGCCGGTTGAAGAATTTGATATTTCCATGGATTATCTTGTTACGGAAAAAAGAATCTTGTAGAAGAGAGAAGGCTGGATCCGCCGGTGGATAAAATGAGTGGAATATGGAGGGATTCAGGGAGTTCGGATGATCCGGCTAATTCTCTGTAACGGGGTTTTCAAAATAAATATAATTGAAACATGAGGATGAGGTGTCCGTATGAATTTATCGGAGGCAAAAAACTATGGCTGAAAAAACACAACAGTACACAACAGGCAA
The DNA here is from genome assembly GCA_040877875.1 of Balneolaceae bacterium. Classification (GTDB taxonomy): domain Bacteria; phylum Bacteroidota; class Rhodothermia; order Balneolales; family Balneolaceae; genus JBBDNC01. The sequence continues at coordinate 7,043 of JBBDNC010000148.1, forward strand.
TGCGAATTTCGATTTTGAAGACCATGAACTGAGGGAAACCATGCGGGAGTACCTTCAGGAGGAAAATAAAAACAGTTCGAATATCTGGAACTTTTCAACGATCGCCGGACTGGTCATGGTATTTATTGCAATGAGCTTCATGGCCCAATTCGTTCTTTCCAACACCCTGGGGATTACAACCCTGGGATCAGATTTTTCCTACATTCTAAATATTTTACCGGTTATCGGGGGAGTCCTGCTTGTTCTGGTCGGTTTCGGATTGGTTTCCAGTGAGCGCCGCAAGAAGAAAAAAAATATTCAAATGGGAAAAAGCGAAACCGGAAGCCGCTCTTCATCATCTTCATCCGGCTCGGAAGACTCTTCCCGGTCTGCCCCGCATACGTCCGCAGAATCGTCTCATACGAGAAACAGGGATCGTCTTGATGATTATCTTTATTCTGATTACTCCAAGCAAAAGAAAAAGTATTCTTCGGAGAGGGTGGATAGTTATGCCATGCAGCAAAATAAAAAACTATTCAGATCCCGGACTGATAAAAAATGGGCGGGGGTTTGCGGAGGACTTGCAAAATATTTCGGGATCAGCCCTACGGCGGTAAGACTGGTGTTTGTATTGGCGACTCTGTTGGGGTATGGCAGTTTTATTCTTGTCTATATTGCGATGGGGATTGTTGTACCGAAAGAACCTGTAGACAGAATGGAACTTTCTGATTTTTGATTTTTGCGTATACTTCAGGTGTTGACAATCAATAACCCTCATTAATCCTGCCTGTTGTGCTCATTACATTTGAAGGTATAGACGGATGCGGAAAATCTACACAAATCGAACTTTTAAATTCGTGGCTGGGAGACAGGAACGTTTCCTGCAGGATATTTCGTGAACCCGGAGGGGTGGCCCTTTCTGAAAACATCCGCTCCCTGCTTCTTGCAACCAGGGAGGAGATGGACCCGGTAACGGAACTTTTGCTTTTTTCTGCAGCCCGCTCTCAGTTGATTGCAGAGAAAGTTCTTCCTCTTCTTGATCAGAATGTGATGGTTATTCTGGATCGTTTTTTTGATTCGACAACCGCTTATCAGGGATACGGTCGGGAATCTGCTTCAATTCGCCAAATTGAAATGTTAAATCAATTGGCCGGACACCATTTGGTACCTGACATCACTTTTTATCTGAAAATCAGCTATAAAGAAGCCCGAAAACGTACGGAAGGAAATGAGCCGGACAGGATGGAACGCTCCGGTGAGAATTTTTTCGAAAAAGTGATTCGGGGTTTTGATCAACTGGCAAGAGAACAATCCAGAATTCATACTCTTGACGCTACTCAACATCCGGATGATATTCACCGGAAAATTATAGATTTGTTGAAAAACCGGCTCTCCTGAAGATTTTTTTCCGTCTTAGCTCATCCCGTTTGAATCGTGAACGGCTTCTCACAGATTCACTGCATTAAATCGAAAGAATAAAATTTTTGTCGTTCAATCAATTGATGCTTAATCAAAATATGCGTAAATTTATAGCATTGTGGATGAGTCCTACCCAGTTCAGATTCTATTCACATACTTTATCAAATCAAACCTTTCATACCCGAAGTACAAAACAGATACTATGGCGCACGAAAGAATCGAAGTAGACTTGCCTTTAGCTAAAGTTTATGAGTTGCTTTGCAATCCGGTACACTTTCCTAAATTTCTGGAGCGCATTGATAACGTAGAAAAAGTTAACTCACAAACTTTTGAATATATAACTGATATAGGTGGAGAGGAATTTAAATGGACAACCAATCTCATTGATAACCTCCGTAACACTCGTTTTGCCTGGATTACCATTAATGGTAATTTGAATCAAACCGGTACCATTCGTTTTACCCCATTGGATAACGGTGAACGTACACGGGTAGATATCTCACTGGATTATCGAACCTTTTTCGGAGAACCAGGGGAGGAATTGGCAAAGTTTATTGAAGATCTGCCGGCTCAATTAAAAAAGGATCTTGCCAAATTCAAGGAATTGGCAGAGTCTGATACCTTTAAGGAAGCCGGATCTGATGAGGAGAAAGCTTCAGAAGAAAGCGAAGTAACGGTTTAAATCAGTTTACGGATCATCTTCTAAAAATGCGCATTTAATACATAATGATGCGTATTTTTTTTGCCTAAAAGACAGAATATGTACCCATACAGGGATTTTATCGTGTCTGAATCAGCACGGAAACCACATTTCCTGGTTGTCGGACACCCCATAGCCCACAGCTTGTCCCCCCGGATGCACCGTGCAGCTTTTCAGTATCATCATATCGGGGCGGATTATCATGCCGTCGATGTGGAATACAAAGATCTGGAATCCTTTATTTCCTGGATTAACAGGGATACGTTCCTCGGGGCCAATATTACCCTTCCCTATAAACAGGAAATGATACGGGTGGTAGATCAAGTGGATCCCACAGTGGAAGCGATCGGTGCCTTGAATACGCTTGTTAAAAAGAATGGAACCGTTACAGGATATAATACGGATGTTGCAGGATTCACATTCCCCCTTGAGGCCTATAAAAATAAACTTGCCGGAGAACAGGCCATTGTTTTCGGAACCGGCGGAGCAAGCCGTGCTGTAAGATACGGATTAAAGCAACTGGGATTAAACAGACTCGTTTTGGTTTCCCGGAATCCCGGCCGGCATGTTATGGAAGAGTTCGATTCAGATGGGAACCTGATCGTATGCAGTTATCAAAACTGGCATGCCTATGCAGAAGAAAGTGTATTGATTGTCAATACAACCCCTCTCGGTATGGCTCCGGACTTACAGAGTTCGCCGGTAAAAGAGGATGAGATCCGGTGGCTCAGGGACTCCATTTGTTATGACCTGATTTACAACCCTGTGAAAACAACATTTATCAAACAAGCTGAAAAAGCAGAAGCGGAATACATTACAGGGCTGGAAATGTTTATTCAACAGGGAAATGAATCCTTCCGTCTTTGGACCGGGAAAACTTTTCCGATGAAGAAAATCAAAACTCTGTTAATTTCTGTACTGGAAGGGAATGAGTAACTAATGGATATGATTCATGTTAATATTTTCTCTCCTTATTCTTCTATAGAAGGGTGGTTTACCTTGAAAAACGGGAATAAAGTGAACAGGAAGGGAAATATTCCGGGCCTCAATCTCGGCCTGAACACAGACGAGGATCCAGGGCAGATCAAGGCCAACCGACAGAGAGTACTGAAATTTCTTCAACTTGAGGGAACAGAGATCGCCCTGGCCCACCAGGTGCATGGGGATCATATCGAAACTGTACAACATGGAGGCATATATTCGGACACGGATGCTCTTATTACACAGAATCCGGGATTGATGCTGGCCATACAGGTAGCGGATTGCGCGGCGGTATTGATCGGTGATCCCGAAAGCGGGATCATTGCTGCGACCCATGCCGGCTGGAGAGGCGCCGTTTCAGAAATTATTCCTCAAACTGTTCAACAGCTTATTCAAAGCGGGAATAGCAGACCGGAGAATATGTTTGCATATATCAGCCCGGCAATCTGTAAAAAGCATTTTGAAGTCGGCCCGGAGGTCTCCCGTCAATTTCCCTCATCTTTTGTAGATTCGGATACCTATGATAAGCCTCATGTTGATTTAAAAGGCTTTATACGCCGGCAGTTGATCGACCACAAAATTCCGGAACAACAAATTCAGGTGGACAAAGGATGCACCCTTTGTGAAGAGAATAAATATTATTCATTCAGAAGAGAACGCGAACGGGCGGGCCGCATGTTAGGGCTGATACGTTTGTCAGGATAACACAATCAATCCGTAACAGACTTATTTTAATTCTTTGAAATATCGAAAGGTCTCAATTTTAGGTTCTACCGGTTCCATCGGAACCCAGATGCTCGAAGTGGCAGATGCACATCCCGGAACTTTCGGGATAGTAGGCTTGTCTGCCTGTTCCAGTTGGGAACTGTTGGCAAGGCAGGTTAACCGTTTTGAGCCGGACCATGTGGTATTGTGTGACGAGACTCATCGGACCCAATTCGAACGTCATCTCACTTACCGTCCCAAGAATATGGGGTACGGGCCGGACGCTCTGTCGGAACTGGCAACTCTTGACGAGGCGGATATCATCCTGAACAGCCTTGTTGGATTTGTCGGATTTCGGCCTACCTATGAAGCTTTAAAAGCTGGGAAACGGGTTGCACTGGCAAACAAAGAATCCCTGGTAGCAGGCGGGTTGTTGATTAAAGAGCTTATAAACGACAAGCCGGATCAGCTGGTACCGGTGGACTCTGAACATTCGGCAATGCTGCAGTGCCTGATCGGAGAGCCGAAAGAACGAATTGAAAAAATTATTATTACAGCCAGCGGAGGGCCCTTTCGGACCTGGACCCGGGAGGAGATGGCTTCTGTGGAGGTGGAAGATGCCCTTAATCATCCGAATTGGTCTATGGGTTCTAAAATTACGATCGATTCGGCGACTCTTATGAATAAGGGCCTGGAAATAATTGAGGCTCACTGGCTGTTTGACCTTCCGATTGATAAAATCCAGCCTGTAATTCATCCGCAAAGTATTATTCACTCGGTTGTTGAGTTTGTAGATGGTTCTTCCAAAGCACAACTTGGTCCCCCGGATATGAAAGTACCGATCATCTATGCATTGACTTATCCTGATCGGCTTTCCCTCGATGTTCCGAGAATGGATTGGCGTGAAAAATTAAACCTGACATTTGAACCAGTTGATTTTACTCGTTTTCCTTGCCTGGAACTTGCCATTGAAGCCGTAAAAAAAGGGGGACACGCTCCGACGGTGTTGAATGCTGCGAATGAAGTGGCTGTAGATCGGTTTTTAAAAAAAGAAATTGGTTATATTGATATTTCCCGAGTCGTTGAACATTCTCTTGACCGGATTAACATAAATACGGATGTTACTCCTCAATCGTTAGAGGATGTGGATGATGAAACCCGATCCCTGGCGAAAACTCTTTTTAAGTGATATAAATTTATGGAATGGATTTCAGGTTTACTTAGTACCCTTGCCATCTTTGGTGCGGCCATTTTTATACTCGTTTTTATCCATGAACTGGGTCATTTTCTGGCTGCGAAATTTTTTGGAATGCGGGTGGATCGTTTCTCAATTGGTTTTCCGCCAAAGATTTTTGGATTTAAAAGGGGCGAGACGGAATATGTATTGGGAGCAACACCTCTTGGAGGATATGTAAAAATAGCCGGAATGATCGATGAGAGTATGGATACGGACTTTATCGATGAAGAACCTGATGAAGATGAATTTCGAAGTAAACCTGTCTGGCAACGGATTATCGTTATTCTGGCCGGTGTTATTTTTAATGGAATTCTTGCTTTTTTTATTTTTACCGGACTCGGATGGCAATACGGTGAAAGCGTCTTCCCGGTGGATTCGATTGAGGGTATTTATGTTCCGGAAGAATCGCTTGCCAGTGAAATGGGATTTCAGACCGGGGATCGTCCCATAGGAGTCAACGGTGAAAGAGTAGACTACTTCCATCAGTTATTGAATCCGTCCGAACTGACGACTCGCGAAGTCAGTTTTATGGTTGAAAGAGAAGGAGAACTCGTGCATCTTGAGGCGCCACCGAATTTTTTAGACCGCCTCAATCAGGAAGATTTCCTTCTTCTGGAATATGCTCTTCCCAGTGAAGTATCTCTCGTACAGGAAGAAAGCCCGGCCAGTCGTGCAGGGCTGGAACCAGGCGATAGAATCGTGGAGATGAATGGTGTTCAAACGGATTACTGGGTACAAATAGTACAAATCATCCGGAATCATGAAAATCAGGAATTGAACCTGACCGTGAACAGGGGAGGGGAACTATTGAGTTTTTCACTTGCCCCCGATCCGGAAACCCAGACCATCGGAATCGGTGCGGTGAACCCGATTGATGCCTTCGATATGAAGCGTCTTGAATACCGTTTTGACGAAGCACTGGTATTCGGATACAGGGAAACCGGGAATACTTTTACCGGAATCGTACAGGGATTGGGCAAGCTTTTTTCGGGAACTATATCGGTTAGAGAGAATTTAGGCGGGCCCGTTGCGATCGCAAATATAACCAAGCAGGCAACAGACCGAGGGGGCTGGGAAGGATTTTGGAGAATTACTGCATTTTTAAGTGTTACACTTGCCATTATGAATATGCTTCCGATTCCGGCACTGGATGGCGGACATTTCATGTTTTTGGCTTATGAAGGGATTACCCGAAGAGAACCGTCAGCCAAAGTCCGGATGGCCCTGCAACAAATCGGCTTTATCCTGTTGATCGGTTTGATCATTCTCGTCACATTTAATGATATCCTAAGATCATTCGGGAGTTAAGAGTGCTGGCGCCAGAGGGTTATCCAACTATTTTTATTGTGTTTCTATTCTCCGCTCTGACGGCATGGGGCATTTCCTACCTGATTGAACACTGGAGCGTTTACCTCATTTATCTCGCCCTCCTGTCCCTCTGCGGTTTGATCCTCTTTTTTTTCCGGGATCCCGAGCGTACCCCTCCCGGTGATGACGGATTAATTATCGCTCCGGCCGACGGACGTGTGGTACAGATTAAGGAAGTGGAAGAGTTGACTTTTCTCAACCAGAAAGTAACTCAGATCAGCATTTTTCTTTCCCCGTTGGATGTACATGTAAACCGTGTACCGGTAACGGGGAGGCTTGAGTATCTTGAGTATTTTCCGGGGAAGTTTCTAATGGCATGGGAAGAGCATGCATCCGAGCAAAACGAACGAGCTCATTTCGGTGTCGTACATCCCACCGGACGGAAATTTTTATTTAAACAGATTACCGGCTTTATGGCACGGCGGATCGTATATCATATCAGAGAGGGGGATACTATTCAGGCCGGACAGAGATTCGGAATTATGAAATTCGGATCAAGAATGGATATTTTGATCCCATTGGATGTGGAATTAAAAGTGAAAGAAGGAGATCGCACGGTAGCCGGCGAATCCATTTTGGGAGTTATTCAGCAATGAAGTATCCGATTCAGAAATTAAAAAAATTCCGGTTTTTGCGTCGGTCCAGTCCCCGCTCACCCCGCCGGCCGATTCCCAGAATCGTTGTGCCGAGCTTTTTTACACTAATGAATCTGTTTTGTGGATTTGTATCCCTCATCCTGGTGGCAGAGGGGAATTTGATTCTTGGAGCCTGGCTGATAGCTTTGGCCGGTTTGTTTGATGCTCTTGACGGAGTCATGGCCCGGCTTGCTAATGCCACCAGTGAATTTGGTATTGAGCTGGACTCTATCTGTGATGTTGTTTCGTTCGGTGTGGCTCCCGGATTTCTAATCTATCATTACGGTCTGAATGAGCTTGCCCTGTTCGGGATAATCCTGAGCACCTTACCACCGTTATGTGGTGCTGTACGTTTAGCCCGCTTTAATGTCGATACCAAATATGGGGGATTTGAAGATTTCAGGGGACTCCCCATACCGGTTCAGGCAATCATGCTGGCTGCATTTGTATTAACGTTCATTTCCTCTCCCGAACTGTTCGAAGACATGCAGTTTGGAGTGGCAACGGTCCTGATTCCCATTGTCATCCTGCTGTCTTTTCTGATGGTCAGTACGATTCCGTTTGACAAATTACCCAGATTCGACCGTCAGTCATTTAAGAATAAAAAAGGAAAGTTTGTTCAGTTTCTCATCTATCTCGGTTTGATCATTATTTTCCAGGAATACGGTTTGATGTTCGTATTCAGTGTCTATATCCTCAAAGGCCTGTTGATGGGGGGATGGTACCTCTGGAATAACGGGGTCCCGGACGATGATCTGTCCTATAAGCGGAATGTTGAGGGGAATGAACCCCGCGAGGAATTATAGCCTGAATATTACCTTAAACATCTTTCTGTATACGGCAGGGAAGACCTGAATGCCTGTTGCGAGGCAACCTCTTTATAGGCCCATTGGCAGAATAAGAATAACACCATTCCACTCTTCTTGTTCATTAAATAATCCCGTTCCACGGAAAACGGAATGGCCGGGAGAGCAGGTTATTCGCTTCCCGGTCATTTTCGAACCTTTCTAATGCAGGATTCCATTGAAGGGGCCTGTTGAGTTTGTAAGCAATATTTCCTATCGAACAAACCGTGGCGGTCCTGTGGCCGATTTCTACATCACAAATGGGCCGGGTCCTGTCCCTGATGGCATTCAGCCAGTCCAGGTAATGGTGATCACTTTTATACAAGCGTATATCATCCGATCCGATCGGCTGGTTTTCAAGAGACTCCGGTACCCGGAGGAAGCTGCGGCTTACATCAATAGTCCCTTCTGTGCCGATAAACCTCACCGCATTTCCTTCTCCAAAATCATCGCGGACCATTTCAGTGCCATTGGCGTATTTGTAGGAAAGTACGGGGTATTCATTTCCGTCGGGGGGGATGACCTCGATGGGGCCTGTATGATCCATACCTAATGCCCATTGTGCGATATCAAACATATGAGCCCCCCAGTCGGTCATCCCTCCACCCCCGAATTTCTCACAATATCGCCAGCGTGCCCAGCCGTCCCAATCGGCCGGCGGAGCATAATACTCGTTATAAGGTGTTTTTTCTGCCGGCCCAAGCCACATGTTCCAGTCGAGGTGTTCGGGGATCCGCTGGGCTGGGAAACTACACTGTTCCGGGGGGCCCTCCACACTTACGATAACTTTTTCGACCCTGCCGATATATCCATTAATGACCAGTTCGCATGCCCGGTGGAAATCTTCCCAGGAGCGTTGCATGCTTCCGGTCTGAAATACGCGTTTATGATCGCGCGTCGTTTTAACCATCGCCCGGCCTTCTTCAATCGTCAGGGACAAAGGTTTTTCACAGTAGACATCCTTGCCCGACTTCAGTGCAAGCACCGAGATAATACCATGCCAATGGTCAGGAGTGGCGATTACCACTGCATCAATATCTTTCCTATAGAGAAGCTTTCGGAAGTCTTTATATCCTTTGCAGCTTTCGTACAGGTTGTTTCCGCTTTGCTCCGAATAAGCCCGGTTCACCTTGTTTACAAATCTGTCCAGCTTAATGCGGTCGACATCACACCCGGCAACAATTTTTACGTCTTCTCTTTCCAGAAACCAGCTTGAAAGTCCTCCCATTGCCTGGCGGCCGTTCCCGATATATCCCAGGGTAATTTGATCACTTGGGGCCGTAAATCCGGGTCCGCCGAGCACATTACGGGGAACGATTGAAATGCCGATTCCGGCGGCGGCGAGGTTCCCCAAAAACTTCCGACGAGAGATGTCGGCAGGGTTCTTTTTGTTGTTTTTTTTCATGATACCGGGTTTAGTTTAAAATTTAAATACTGTTTTATACCGGGAAGTTGATCCGGCTCAGTCAGATCTGATTCAAAACACCTGTCAGGACTGGGTACAGGTGCTTTCATCCTATACCGGCATGTAATATGATAAGAACCCTTAAACAGTATTTACAGGCGGGAAGCGGCCGATTGCCGGGTTACCGGCTTTGGGATGCGGCCCAGCCTCGGATGAAGCCTACATTTTGGCCCACATCCGGAACATTATCCTCCCAATTGGCTTCGTATTCGATGGATAGGTGTCCGCCGAAATTTTGGCGAGTCAGTTCTTCAAGAACATCAGCGATTTCACCGACCCCCGTTCCCATCACCACATCTTCTCCCTCACGGCCGAATTGATCCACATCCGTCATATGAAGACTGATCAGACGACCCTCAAGAATTCGCAGGCCATCCACCGGCTTTATATCGGAGCGGACCCAGTGTCCGATATCCGCACAGGCTCCCAGCCTCGGATCACGGTTTTCAACCATTGACAAGACATATTTGGGATCCCAGACCCGGTAAGTCGGATCGTTGGGGCGGAGAGGATGATTGTGGATTGCAAGCATGATGTCATATTCAATGACCATCTGTTCGATCAGATCCATCGCCTCCATTGACGGTTCGGACGTGATCGCCAAAATCCCGAGTTTTTTTGCGAAATCAAATATCCGCCGCAATTCTTCTTCATCGTTCGGAAGTCCAATGACTCCGAAATTTACCGGCAGTATATCATGTTCCTCTAATTTCGCTTTTACCTGGTTGATCACATCATCCGATACGTCAGGAGTAAAACGTACGTCCGGATGTTCCGGGCTTAATCGTTGACCGGGGTACAGTTCAATAATACGGCTGCCTGTCCGGTCTGCATTTTCAATGGCCTCCATCACGGTGAAACGGTTAAACGTATAAGCCTGCGGACCTACTGCAAATCCCCCTATTTTGTATGCATCGGGAATATTCATTTGGACGGAGTTGATATTCTCAGAGCTGCTATTTTGGGCTGTACAGGATTGGGCTATGGACAGGAGAAAAGATACGGCGATAAGATAAATGAAAACGGACAGGGTATTCTTAAACATAATTCGTTCTTTAGGGTTGGTTTTGATTGAGTAACACGATTTACCTTGATACTGGTTCTCTGATACTATTGCCAAATAGTGAGATATTCAAGCGTTATTTTCATAAACCTGCCGGGCGGATTCAGCCAGTCATTGAGTCATTATCCGTCTGACCGGTTTCCCCCAAATCGTAGATCGGGATAGAATCCTATTCCATAACTTGTGAAGGGCTATCCGTTCGGAGTCAAAAATAGTATTGCAGACCGACCGAATGGACGGTCCCGAAACCCGTTGAAAAGGGTACAATCGCATAATTGAAACGTACCGGATCCATATTTAAACCGGCTCCAAAACTCAAGGGCCGTTCAGTTGGCCCGGCCTTGTAACCCGCTTTCAGTTCCAGAATTTCCGAAAAATCAGCCGTAAGCCCGAAATTAAAAAAGGATTCCCTCGGCTCAGAGTTAATGAAGTCTGACGAGGAGCTATCTTCCAGGGGTTTCATCCAGTCCGTATGGACCGAAATAAGTACCGGAAGATCTTCAAATCCGGGAGCGTTGAGACGAACCAGATGGATACTTAAACCGCTTCGAAAAACTGCAGGCAATCGGGTAGCTTCCTGGTTTAAATCTTCCATTTTCCCGAGATTCATGACCGTAACGCCTGCCGTCAGACGGCGGGAGAGAAATTGTCCGGCAGCACCCATATTGACGGCAAATCCGTTTGCCCGGTATTGGAAGACCTCTTCACGAAGATATTGACCGGTTACACCGATAGTGACCGGACCCATCCTGTGTGCGTAGGCAGCGGCGACCGACAGATAGCCGATTGAGTAGCTGCCCTTCGACGGTCCCGGCTGATTGCGGGCATCATATCCGTCTGAACGTGAACTGTAAACCCCGAAACCGATTGAGCGATTGTTTTTCCGAAGATGAATTGCGGCAAACTGATTGTCAACTTCAGCGATCCAGAGAGTGTAATGGAGGTCCAGAGCTGATTGTTGTTCCAGGGCCAGTAAAGCCGGATTGGAATAGATAGAGGAAGCCCCGGAGGGTACGGCAGTTTGAGCTTCTGAGATGCCTAAAAGTGTCGCAGAGGGGGAAATGTTTAAAAAATCCAGTCCGCTGCCGGTATCCTGGGCGGAAAGAGGGGTGAATCCCAGGTTCAGAATGACAATCAGAACCGTAAGAAAGAAACAGGACAAGAGGAAATGAGAAGGTTCTCCTGCAACAGATTTCAGGTCAATTCTCATAGAAAGTTAATTTAAATTTCAATTGTCGGGAATGACGTCCGGACATCATCTGTTTTTGATGAGTAAAACATTGATTAAATTAGAGTGAGTGGTTATGGGTTGTCGTTTTCAAAAAATAACTCGACGAGGCCCTATTGAGGCGCTAAGTTTATATGGATATCGAATTCACTGCTTTTGTCTCTTGTGGTCTTGAAAGGCCCATACTTTTTATGGTTACTTTTGTAGAAATTTACTATTTAATAAAGAGTAATAAAATTGCACATACGGGATTTTATTCCTGAGATTTAACTGCGAATTATAAACCTTGATTTAAATTATCCCGAATATGAGTACTCAACGCAATTCCGTATCCCCGAGGAGAGCCAAAATTATTGAGGTTCTGGAAGAAGCCGGTGAAGCCCTCCAGATCCGTGAGATTGTAGATCGAACGGGGATGGATTATAACAATGCACGAAGTGCGCTCTCGGAAATGACAACCATGAACCTGCTGGCACGAGTCCACCGGGGAGTTTACGATCTACCTGCCCGGGTGGAAAAAAGGGACATGGAATCGCCGGAGCATCCGCTGCATAAGATTCTGCTTAATCAGCAAATTCTCAAGGTGTTGCTGAATATCGTAATCACCAACAAGGCATTGATGGAAGCACTTCTGTTAGGCCAACAGGAAATCATCCGCGCAATCCGGCTAATCAGTCCGGAAACAGAGGAGGGAGAAGAGGCGATCAAGAACCTGGAGGAAATTTTTGCAAAACGAGTAGAATGGCATTTCGATATCGCTGCAGAACAGGTTGCCGAACAGTACACTAAATTGCCCGAAGAGGTCTTTGATGTTCTTGTTGCGCCACTTGCGAGAGACTCAGACGGGCAGGCTTCTCACACTCTCTCAATGTTTCGTAAAAAGGGTAAGTCAAACAAGAAAAAGAGCAGTGAAAGGAATCCCGATTCTAAAAAACCCAATGAGACGACTTAGTCTTGGGATGAAAGTGTTCTCAGCTTGATTGAACCTGGGTACTAGGTATTTACATATCTGCTGGCCCTCTGTATGCCTTCCATCTAAATATTCGGGCAGCTATCCTCCAACCACGATCCGGTTACGATTCCATCCAGTCTTTTACCCGTTGTGTAGATCTCTCACATGCTCTCCTTGTAAATACGCAGCAATTTATTAAAAATTTTAAAATTCAAATAACAAGAAAGCAAAAAAGTACTGCACGTTTTGTTGGAATGGCTTTTTTATGTTTATAACGTCACTCTCTTGTTATAAAATGATTCAATAACGTCACCTACTTGTTATGATAATTAAAATGATCTATATTCATCATCATTCAAAATCAGCTATTTAACTTCTTTCAAAACCTGGTAGAAATTTTGGGGACAGGGTTCGGGAGTATTCATTGTCAAAATGCTCATGGTGTTATTTCTTGCATTCACTTTTGGTTTTATTCTATTCCAGCCTTTTTCACAACTCTATGCGCAAGATAGGTCGGACCCGGTAAAACTGACAAGGATTAACAACCAGGTCAACATGGACGGTTATACCAATGAACCTTTCTGGGATTCCATTCAACCGCTTCCGCTTGTGTCGTATGAGCCGGTTGGGGGACTTCCGCCGTCTGAAGAAACGGAAGTTCGGATCGCCTACGACGACAATTATATCTATGCTTCCTTACGAGCCTACGATTCTGAACCTTCGGAGATCCGAATCAATTCACTTTACCGGGACCGCCTTAGCGGAGACGACCTGTTTCACATTCTGCTTGATACCTATAATGACAATGAATCGGCCGTTGCGTTTACTATTACTCCGGCCGGCGTTAAAAGAGATGCGACGATTTCGAACGACGGGGAAGGCCCGAATGCACTGAATGCAGATTTTAATACGTATTGGGATGTAGCCACCCGTGTTGATGAGAGGGGGTGGTTTGCAGAAATACGGATTCCGTTTTCAAGCCTTGGGTTTCAGGATGAGGACGGACATGTGAGAATGGGGCTCTACGTCCAGCGGGGAATTTCACGGAAAAACGAAAGAATCACTTTCCCTGAAGTTCCACCGAATATCGCCCGTGCTTATTTTAAGCCATCACTCGCTCAAAAGGTTGATTTTGAGGAAATTTATAGCAGCCGTCCTCTTCATATCACTCCCTATCTCAGGGGAGGATTCGAACAGGAGTACAGGTTAAATGAAACTCAAGACAATTATTCAAGAAAAGATATCCGGGAACTTGAAGCCGGTTTTGATATTAAGTACGGGATTTCCAATAATATGACACTTGATCTCACCGTCAACACGGATTTTGCACAGGTTGAAGCCGATGATCAACAGGTAAATCTTACCCGGTTTAACTTGTTCTTTCCGGAAAAGCGTCAGTTTTTCCAGGAGCGCTCCGGTGTGTTTGAATTCAATACCGGCGGTAACGGAAGGCTCTATCAAAGCCGGCGCATTGGACTGACCGATGAGGGCGAACAGGTAAGAATTCTTGCAGGGGCACGGTTGACCGGCCGAATCGGTGAATGGGACCTCGGTTTCCTGAATATGCAAACCGACCGGTACCAGGGCATGCCGGGTGAAAATTTTGGAGTGTTCAGGCTCAGACGTACACTCTTTAACCCCTATTCGTATGCAGGTGCAATGATTACTTCCCGTTTGGATGCGGAAGGATCTTATAATGTCGGTTACGGCTTTGACGGGTCCATTCGTTTAAAAGAGGATGACTATTTGAGTTATGCCCTGGCACAAACCGTTGATGAGGAAAAAGATCTGTCTTTTTCCTCAACTACAAGATTCCGTTTGGGCCTGGAACGCCGTTCACGGGAGGGGTTTGCTTATCAGACGGAGATCAGCCGGTCGGGGGATGCTTATAATCCGGAGAGTGGATTCGTACCGCGTATTGATTATTTCCGGGTTGGCCAGGGATTCCGGTATGGCTGGTTGCCGGGCAGTGAGTCTCCCTTGCTCTGGCATTCCATTCAAATGAAAGGGGCTGTTTTCTGGCGGACTACAACCGGTCGTCTCGAGTCTGTGGAGATCGGCCCTGTATGGGAGGCAACAACTAAACCCGGTGCACAGATTCAGGCAAGTCTGACATGGCATTACGAAGATATCCCCGAACCCTTCCGGTTGTTGAGTCGAACAACTATTCCGGCTGGGACCTATAAATTCTTCAGGGGAGTAGCCGGCTATCAAATTGCATCCAGCCGGCTGATACGCGCTCAACTGGAAGTGGATACGGGGACTTTCTATGGGGGGTGGAGAACCACTCTGGATTTCTCTCCGACCTGGAATGTATCGAGACACCTGGAGCTCGAGGCCTCATATCTCTATAACCTGGTCAATGTTGTTTCAACCGAGGATTGGTTTGCAGCGCATGTCGGACAGCTCAAAATTCGTACAGCCCTGAATACAAAATTGTCGACTCATGCATTTTTACAGTTTAACTCTACAGCGGATCTCATAGCTGCTAATGTCCGCTTTCGATATAACATCCGCGACGGAAACGACCTCTGGATTGTCTACAATGAAGGAGTCCATACACATCGGGATCGTATGGAACCGAGATTACCTTTTACGGACGCCAGAACCATCATGATAAAATATACCCATACCTTTCATCGATAATGTCAACTGTCTGAAAAGACGACTGATAACGGGTCGTTACATGTTGGTGACATGTTATGATAATTCTGATAAATTTCTTAAAATATCATCCAGTGTCTGGAAATGGATGGACAGGTAAAATAAGATTCGGAGATGTAACTTGAATTGTAGTTATAAGGCTGGATTCGGTATTCAGTAGTTGGTTTTGAAATTCGTACAAGGGTTTTCAGGACCCGGGCTTTGAAGTAAATGGAGGATGTTTCTTTGAAACCTGACGGCTTTGAATTTGAAGGGCTTATTTATAAATAACCAAATAACAATCTTATTCTTATAAGTATATGGATCAAAATAAAGATACTTCACAGGTACACGAAGATTCGTTTTTAAAACATTACAAAACAAGAAAGCGGCTGTTTTTGGGTTTTCTTTTCCTTGTGATCGGTGTGCTGATTGCAGGCTTCTGGAACTATCACCTTGTGGACGGATTCGGCCGTGATTTCGTTGCCGGACGCACGATTGGCGACACAGGGGCCCTCGCAGGCAGCTATGGGGAAAACGGAGGCGGTTTCGGTTTTATTTTTGCTGCCATAGCCGGCCTCGCAGCTACTTTTACAGCATGTAATTGCGTGGCATTTGCCATGATTCCCGGTTTGGTGTGCTCAACCGACAGCAGGGAGTCAACCCGCAAATCGGCTCTCCGGGCTATTCTTGCTTTTGTAACCCCGGTACTTTTGGTAGGGGCGGCTTATGGTATTTTTATCGGATTCCTGGGTCCTGAGGGAGTCGCTGCGATTAATGAACGCCCCGTGCGAATTGCACAGGCACAGACTGTCTTCTCTGTGATTGGCATGATCATGATCTTCTGGGGCTTTTTGGAGCTCGGATTTTTCAAAAGACTTACACAACGTTTATCTCCTCTGACTCGTGAATTCTTCAGTGCATCGACTACCAAAGCGACCCTTCTCGGATTTCTTGTAGGGCTTTTTGCTGTCGGCAGGCCCTTTCCCGTCTTCAGGGAATTTTTGACCTATGCGGCAACAGCCCAAAGCCCGACCTATGGGGCTGCCGTCATGATGATTCATGGACTCGGACAAATATTAGTGCTTCTCTCTTTGTTTTTTCTTCTCATCTGGTTCGCCGGCAGCCGGATGATGCGATGGGCTTCAGAAAAACCACACCAACCCAGAATGGTAACGGCTCTTGCCCTTCTGGGAGGCGGGGCCTACTTTGTATTTTATTGGGGGCTTGCCTTCATCTACGATATCGGTCGATGGGGATTTAAACTCGGATGGTATTAAATCAGTGTTCAGGTGAGTGATGGCACCGGGAATAAGAGGGACTTCGGTGGTGAGAATATCAGCTTTCGTCACTCTGTATTCTATCCGCCGGTTGGCAGATGGCAGACTTTGTTCAGGATAAAATAGGGATTGCTTTTCGTTGCCGGTTCTCATAGTTTCCTTCTGTCATGAAAATCAATTCAGTTCATATCGTCTGGTGGTGGCCGGCTATTATATAACCGGCAGTGGGCATGCTATGAACAAGTGAATTGGACGATCGATTAAATCTTTTTTAAACCCGCTGCAGATGTCTGGAGCGGGTTTTTTTATTTTATGATCCTCTACATATGAATTTTCAGGAATTTCAAAAACTGGCTGAAACTTACAATGCGATTCCGGTCAGCCGCCGCTTGTTGGCGGATGTCATGACGCCGGTCTCCGTTTTTCTTTCGATAAGAGATCAGGCGGATTTCCCGTTTCTGCTGGAATCCGTAGAAGGCGGAGAACAACTGGCCCGCTATTCATTCCTGGGACGCGATCCCTATCAAGTATTTACATTCGACGGGAAAGACTCCTGGCTGCAAAGAAACGGACAGACCGAAAAACAGTCCGGATCTTATTTTGACCTTTTGAAAGAGTTGACAAGCTCATTCAAAGAGCCGGATTTACCGGAATTGCCCCGCCTCACAGGTGGAGCGGTTGGTTTTTCTGCCTATGATACGGTGCGATTGATCGAAGACCTCCCGAATGTGCCGCCAGATGATGTAAACCTTCCCGAAGCAATTTGGGCATTCTATGATGAAATTGTCGCCTTTGACCATGTCAAACAGCAACTGATACTCATGAAGACGGTCTTTATTGATCCGGAATCGAATTTAAAAAAAGTATATGATGAGGCACGTCAATCCCTTGACTGCCTTGAAAAGACAGTGAAATCGATTGATTCCTCATCCCGGAATTTTGAATTGGACAAGGATGCAATTACGAGTAATATAACCAGACCGGATTTTGAACAAATGGTGGACAAGGCGAAATCCCATATCTACGAGGGAGATATCTTTCAGGTTGTTCTTTCCCAACGATTTGAAGTTCCCTTTTCGGGAGACAAGTTTATGCTTTACCGGGCATTGAGGATGGTTAATCCTTCTCCCTACCTTTTTTATCTGGAGTTTGACGGTTTTTCGCTCGTCGGTTCTTCACCGGAAGTTTTGGTCCGGGTACAACAGGAAAAAGTTCATTTGCTGCCGATCGCCGGAACACGTCCACGGGGAAAAGACAGGGAGGAAGATTTGGCCCTGGAGGAGGATCTGAAGAAGGATCCGAAAGAAGTGGCCGAACATATTATGCTGGTCGACCTCGGCCGGAACGATCTTTCCAGAGTCTGTAAAGCCGGGAGCGTGAAGCTGGTAAGAAACCAGGTGATTGAACGCTATTCACATGTCATGCATATTGTTTCGGATGTGACCGGAGAACTCGATACAGGCAAGACTTCGGTGGATGCCCTGATGCAATGCTTCCCCGCTGGTACGGTCAGCGGGGCTCCTAAAATACGAGCCATGAAAATTATCGATGAAATGGAACCGACCAAACGCGGGCCTTATGCGGGAGCCGTTGGATATTTTGATTTTTCCGGCAATATGGATACCTGCATTGCTATACGAACAATGGTGGCGACAGACGATAAGGTCTATATTCAGGCCGGGGCCGGGATCGTAGCCGACAGCAATCCGGCCAAAGAATTTGAAGAAACACGAAACAAGGCGGGTGCCCTTATTGATGCGCTGAGTGTGGCCTTGTCCATTACAGAAGAGAAATGAACGTTATTTTTAGGGCAGCGCTTGAGATACCTGCCGGTTTACTAATATCAAAAATGAATACAGGATGATGACTCAACAGACTCAAACCATACTATCCGGAATCACCCCGTCGGGGAAGCTGCACCTGGGCAATTATTTTGGTGCGATTCACCAGCATATCAGGATGCAGGAGGAGGGGGATTCCTTTTACTTTATTGCTAACTATCACTCCCTGACAGCCATCAATGACGGAGATGAAATCCGCGAAAATTCAATTGATATCGCACTTGATTATCTTGCATTGGGCCTGGATCCGGACAAGTGTACGTTTTTCCTCCAATCGGATGTCCCCCAGGTGACGGAGCTATCCTGGATTCTTGGAACGTTTTGCCCGGTAAGCCTGATGGAGAAAGGGGTTGCCTATAAGGATAAAGTAGCCCAGGGCCTGAATCCCAACATCGGCCTGTTTACCTATCCGATACTCCAGGCTGCAGATATTCTGATTTATCATTCCGACCTGGTCCCGGTGGGAAAGGACCAAAAACAGAACATCGAAATTTGCAGGGATCTTGCTGCCAAATTCAATTATAACTACCATGGCGAATACCTGAAAATTCCAGAAGAATACATTGTGGAAGCTGTAGCAGTAGTTCCCGGAATAGACGGACGTAAAATGAGTAAATCTTATCAGAACACGATTGGTATCTTTGATGAAGGCAAGACCCTGAAGAAGAAGGTGATGTCAATTGAAACCGACTCGACTCCACTGGAGGCCCCGAAAGACCCTGACAAATGTCATGTATTTGCCCTGATCAGATTGTTTGCGGATAACGAAAAACAAAAGGAAATTGCACAGAAATACCGCGCCGGCGGGTATGGATACGGACACGCTAAAAAAGAACTTCTCGGTTTTATATCAAGCTATTTTGAAGAAGCCAGGGAGAAACGAAGCAAGCTGGCGGAAGATCCGGACTATGTTTATGATGTTCTTCGAGAAGGAGGCAGAAAAGCTCGTCAACGGGCGGAATCGGTCATGGAACCGATACGTGAGGTGACCGGAATTCTTAGAAATTTTAAATTTTCCATTTAGAAAAAAGCGGTCCTATGATTCTTATTATCGATAATTACGACTCATTTACCTATAACCTGGTACATCTGATTGCGACGGATGAAACCGACTATAAGGTAATTCGAAATGACGATTTAACCGTGAGTCAGATTGCCGGTTTAAAACCGAAAAAAATTCTGATTTCCCCCGGCCCCGGCCGACCCGAAGATGCCGGGGTTACGGAATCGGTGATCCGTGAGCTGGGGAGCAAAATACCGATTCTTGGAGTGTGTTTGGGCCATCAGGCGATCGGTCATGTGTATGGAGCGGAGGTCATCCATGCTCCAACCTTGATGCATGGTAAAACTTCACAAATATTTCATGACGGCTTTTCAGTCTTTAAAGATGTGAAAAACGGTTTTATTGCAACCCGTTATCACTCTCTTGCCTTGCAACCCGATTCGATTCCGGATGAATTGGTGATCACCGCCCGTACTGAAGAGGGGGTGATCATGGGATTGCGCCATCGTGAATTTCCGGTTGAAGGAATCCAGTTTCATCCCGAGAGTATCCTTACGACCGAAGGGCCAAAAATTATCCGAAACTGGCTAACAGCTAAAAACTCAAGCCGGCGAGAGCCGAAAAGTGCTGTTAGCTGAGGAGAAGGGCGGACTGTTTTTTTTAAACCAGACCGTATTCGGGGATTCAATATAAACTGAATTGCGAAAGCAGCCTATTTAAATAAACATTTATAAAAATCATATAATGATCTATGCTACAACAATTTAAAGATATCCTCGAAATTCTTTCTGAAGGAAGGGATCTCAGCAATGAGGAGGCTCATTTTGCTTTGGATAAAATCGTTTGCGGAGAAGTCTCAAATGAAGAGGCGGCTGCATTTCTTTTTGGAATGAGGCAAAAGGGGGAAACACCCGGGGAACTTACAGAGTTTGTAAAAGTAATGCGGAAGGCAGCCGTTCCTGTGAATGTGCGGACCGAAGGGGCCATCGATTTATGCGGAACCGGCGGTGATCGATCAGGCACCTTCAACATCTCCACGGCAGCTATGTTTGTTGTAGCCGGAACCGGGATTCCGGTACTCAAACACGGTAATCGCAGTGTGTCGAGCAAATGCGGAAGCGCTGATGTCCTGGAAACTCTGGGTGTCGTCGTGGATCTGGAAAAGAAGGGGGTTGAAGATACATTTACTGAAACAGGACTGGCGTTTATGTTCGCACCAAATTTTCATCCGGCCATGAAATACATTATGCCGGCACGAAAAGCGCTGAAAATCCGAACCTTCTTTAATATCCTTGGCCCGCTGTTAAATCCCGCAAGCGTTCGACGCCAGGTGATAGGGGCTTACGATATAGGAATAGCCCGAACGATGATGAGGATCCTGCGGAACCTGGATACGAAAAAGGCTTTTACACTGAATGCCCAAGACGGACTGGACGAAGTGAGCCTTTCTTCAAAAACCGAACTGTTTGAATTGGATGAAGCTGAAGACTTCAACTCATCTGAATTTGATCCGCGTCATTTTGGATTTGATCTCGTGGATGTAAAGCAGTTGATGGGTGGTGATAAGGATAAGAATGCGGAAATTATCCGTTCCGTCCTCAATTCAACGTCCACCGACGCTCAACGTGATATCGTTTTGTTGAACGCTGCTTTCGGAATACGGGTTTCCGGCAAAACGGATTCCATGAAAGAGGCAATCTCCCTGGCCAGGGAATCCATTGAAAGCGGGGCAGCCAGGAATAAACTTCATCGTTTTGCAGAAGCTACACAGGATATGAAATAGCGTGGTATCATGGCTTCGATATTAACCCGAATTATAGAGCAGACCGAAGATGACCTGCGGAAACAGAAGCAGAAGGTGAGCTTCAGTGATCTGCATTCGTTTGAATTGTATGAAAAGCCCCGATTGGATTTTGCCAGAGCCCTAAGGAGAGTGAAGGAGTATGGAAAGGGTTCTGAAATTTCCGTTATTGCGGAAATCAAAAAAGCTTCTCCTTCAAAAGGAGTCATCCGTGCCCCCTTTGATCCACTTGAAATTGCGGAGGAATATGTGAAAGGAGGAGCCTCTGCAATTTCGGTATTGACCGATAAACCTTTTTTCCAGGGGGATCTGGAATACTTGAAAATAATATCAAATGAATTTGATATTCCATTGTTACGCAAAGATTTTATTATTGACCCATACCAAATCAAAGAGGCAAGAGCCTGGGGCGCTGATGCGGTCTTGCTGATTGCAACCGTGACTTCCGGATCACAATTGAATGAACTGCTGGATGCTGCGAATGAGTTGGGTTTGCAGGCACTTGTGGAATGTTACAGTGATAAGGATGTTGAGAAGCTGGATTGGGATAAAGTTAAAATACTTGGTGTCAATAACCGGGACCTGAATACTTTTGAAGTCGACCTGCACAGGGGAATCAAGTTGTTAAATGAATCGCCCGGACAGACGGTACGTGTTTCGGAAAGCGGACTTGCATCTGCAGAAGATCTTATGATTTTGTGGAAACACGGGATCGATGCTGCGCTGATTGGTGAATATTTCATGCGTCAGCCCTCTCCCGGGTTGGCTTTGCGACAAATGCTTGACCGGTTGAATCAACTTGTGAATGAAATGAATCGTCAGGAAAGCACTTAAACGGATGACAACAGACTTCGATCAACGAACACGTGTCAAAATTTGCGGATTGACCAACCTGGAGGATGCACGTTTTGCTTCCGGAGCACTGGCCGATTTCCTTGGTTTCATATTTTATGAAAACAGCCCGAGGTACGTAGATCCTCCAAAGGCCGGGGCGATTATTAACTGGATCGAAGGACCCCGTACGGTTGGGGTTTTTGTGAATCAGCCTCTCGATGACGTGAATATGATTGCCAGGGAGACAGGTATCGACTTGATTCAGCTTCACGGGAATGAATCACCAGATTACTGTCGGTTGATTGAAAAGCCCATTATTAAGGCTTTTCATGTGGATGCCGACAGGAGCCCGGAAGAACTCAATGAACAGATTGAGGCCTACGTGGACCGGGTAGAGTATCTTTTATTTGACACCCGGTCAAAATCCAAATGGGGAGGAACCGGACAGACTTTCGAATGGGACCTGCTGAAGGAGGTTGTGGCCGATATTCCAATCTTTTTATCCGGCGGATTGAAAAGAGCAAATGTTTTGGAGGCTTGTGAAAGAGTCAAGCCGTTTGCAGTGGATTTGTCCAGTGGCCTGGAAAAAGCTCCCGGATTAAAGGATTTTGATAAATTAGAGGCTTTTTTCGATGAAATGAGAAAAGGAAGAAGTGAATTATAATATACAATTATGAAATACAAAGCGCCGACCCAAACCGGATATTATGGAAAATTCGGGGGAAAATTTGTTCCCGAGATTCTGATCCCTGCTATTGAGGAACTGGAAGAAGCCTATCTCGAGGCAAAAGAGGATCCGGGATTTCAGAACGAATACCGTAATCTTTTAAATGAATATGTGGGCCGCCCGACGAAACTCACTTATACCGACCGCCTGACTGATTATTACGGCAGGGCCCGGATCTACCTGAAGCGTGAAGATCTATGTCATACCGGAGCCCACAAGATCAACAATGCGATCGGTCAGATCCTGCTGGCGCGGCGTATGGGGAAAACCCGGATTATTGCAGAAACCGGAGCAGGCCAGCACGGAGTAGCCACAGCAACCGCCTGTGCAAAATTTGGCATGGAATGCATTGTCTACATGGGGGTCGAGGATATGGAGCGCCAGCAACTGAATGTAGACCGCATGAAATTGCTGGGTACGGAGGTCCGGCCAGTGGATAGCGGTTCCCGGACGTTAAAGGATGCAACGAACGAAGCCATACGCGATTGGGTAACGAATGTGGAGGATACTTTCTATATTATCGGTTCGGTGGTGGGCCCTCACCCATATCCAATGATGGTTCGGGATTTTCAAAAAATTATCGGGAATGAAACCCGTGATCAGTTAAAACATGCAGAGGGGAGGGGGCCGGATTATTTGCTCGCTTGTGTGGGAGGTGGATCGAATGCGATTGGACTGTTTTATCCCTTTTTGGAAAATGAGAATGTTAAAATGATTGCCATTGAAGCCGCAGGTTTGGGAGCCGAGACAGACCAGACAGCCGCAACCCTGACCAAGGGCTCCTACGGGGTTCTTCACGGCTCGCTAAGTTATCTTCTGCAAAATGATGAGGGACAGGTACTCCTGGCCCATTCTATCAGTGCAGGGCTGGATTATCCTGGAATCGGCCCTGAACACGCTTATTTGCATGACCTTAAACGGGTCCATTACCACAGTGCAACGGATAGGGAGGCTATGGAAGCCGTAAAACTTTTGTCTGAACAGGAAGGAATTATTCCAGCGATCGAGACGGCTCATGCACTGTCATATCTTGAACGGTTGATGCCCCAGACACAACCTGATGAATTGGTCGTCGTGAATTGCTCCGGGCGGGGAGACAAAGACATGAAAACCATATCAAACTATTTATAATGAGTGAATTGAATACAAATAACCGGCTGATTAAATTTTTTGAACTTCGCAGGGAGAAAAACAAAAATACACATGAGTCGGACGGTGATAAAGTGATGTCTCTCTTCATTACAGCCGGTTATCCGGACCTGGAAAGTACGGCCGACCTGGTTCTCGGGCTCGAAAAAAACGGTGCCGATATTATCGAACTGGGAATGCCGTTCAGTGATCCGTTGGCCGACGGACCCACCATCCAGTTTGCCAGCAATGAAGCCATCCGAAACGGTATTACAATGGAAGGTATTCTTTCAATGGTCAGGGAAGTCCGAAAATCGTCTGATATCCCAATCCTTTTGATGGGGTATATCAATCCGATTTTAAAATTTGGTGTCGAATCTTTTTGCAAAAAAGCCTCTGATGCAGGTGCGGACGGACTCATAATTCCTGATGTGACGCTTGAGGAGTCAGCCCTCATAACTGAACCGGCCTCCGCTAACAATCTGTCACTTGTTTACCTGGTTGCTCCGAATACCAGCAGTGCAAGAATGAGGAAAATCGATGACGTATCCAATGGTTTTGTCTATTGTGTGTCGGTAACGGGGGTGACCGGTGCCCGGGAGGGAAGTGAAATTGCACAATCTGTTCAACGATTTATAGACCGGGTAAATGAGAATGTGACAAAAAATCCTAAACTGATCGGATTCGGTATCCGAAGTTATGAGGATGCCAGACGGATCTCTGAATTCGCAGATGGATTTATTGTAGGCAGTGCATTGATTGATGAGATCAGAAAAAACTATCCACAAAACGGGTGGAAGGAGGAGGTTTACAAATTTGTTAAACACCTTAAATTTGGGAATATTAAATGAATATCTACCCGGGTTGTAACCCCAGCACCTAAAAACTATGAAAAACATGCTTCGAAATTTATGTCTGTTGTTGATAACGACAGCTTTTCTAACTACAGTAGCCTGTGAAGGGGATTATCGGCAGAGAGCTATTGGAGAGAACAGTGATATCATTGTTGTGATGGACTCCACATGGCAAGACAGTGAGACAGCCTTTGCACTGAAAGAAACTTTCGGAAGAACTATCGAAACCTTGCCGAATCGACGGGAATCCCTGTACAATCTCAGATTTCGTGATTTCAGGACCAATGAAGAACTTGAACAACTCAGGAAATTTAATAACCTTATATTTGCTGCACCCATTGATCAGGAGAGCAATTCCGGGGCTTTTATCAGGGCGATACTCAGCGATGAAGTGGAAAATAGAGTAAGGGCTGGCGATCATTTTGCGTTTCCGCTGGACGATCAATGGTATCGGGATCAATGGTCGCTCGTATTGACGTCAACCAGTGATTCTCTGCTCGCTGCTAAAATCCTGAATTCTGAAGAACGGCTGGTACAAAGTGCCCTGGATAAGGAACTTGACAGATGGGAGAGGACTGTATATCGAAGGGCGGAACAGACCCAACTGTCTGACTCACTTTGGGCTGATTACGGATGGAAAGTTCGAATCCAACACGATTATATCCAGACGGTTGACTCCTCAAATGTCGTAGTGTTCCGACGGTACCTGCCAGACAATAACCGGTGGATGTGGGCATGGTGGAAGGATAACGTGCAAAGCCCGGACTTTATCGATCCGGACTGGATCAATGCAACAAGAGATTCCGTTATGGAGATTTTTGTTCGTGGCGAACGGGAAAAATCTTATGTGACGACAGAGTATCGGCGGCCGGTTCTGACCGATCAAATAGACAGGGACGACCGGCTGATGGCATGGGAAACATTGGGTACCTGGCGTATGATAGCAGATTTTATGGGAGGGCCTTTTGTTAATTTTACCTATTATGACCCGGCAACCCACCGATTGTTTATGGTTGAATATCAACAATTTGCACCCAGCGTCTCAAAAAGGAGGTTCGTACAACAATTCCGTGCAATGGGGCGAACTTTTCAGTCGGATTCAACTTTCGTGCCGGACAATTACCCGGATGACTATTCGAAAAGCATAGTTCAACAATAAGTTTGTGTCAAACATTGATCGCCATTTAGGTTATTTGGATCCATTGAAAGTCCGGGAAGAGAAGCGACAGTTACGGACTTTGATTCCGGTAACCGTTAATCAATCAAATTCCAGGGCCATTCTGGAGATTGAGGGAAAGCCGTTTCTCAATTTCTGCAGTAACGATTATCTCGGGCTGGCCGGCCACCCTTCCATGATACAACGGTCGGTCCGTTATACCCGTAAATACGGAACGGGATCTTCGGCTTCACGGTTGATTTCAGGTTCCCTGGATATCCACCACCGGGCAGAGGAGAAAATCGCTTCCACTTGCGGAAGAGAAGCTGCCCTATTCTTCAGTACCGGATTTCAGGCGAATGCGACTCTCCTGCCTGCCCTGACGGACAGAAATGATCTGATATTGGCAGACAAACACTGTCATAACAGCCTGATCCAGGGAGGAAGCCTCAGCCGGGCACCTTTCCGTCGTTTTCGGCATAACGATACGGCTCATCTTGAATCACTTTTAGAAAAAGCCCGGAAGAAGAATAAAGATACATCCGGCCGGACCTGGGTGGTTACCGAATCCCTTTTCAGTATGGATGGTGACTTTGCACCTCTTGAAAAGATGATCGGAATTTGTAAAAAGTACAACGCGTTGTTCTATGTAGATGATGCTCACGCTTTCGGTGTTCTCGGAGAGAAGGGTATGGGACTTGCCTGGGGAAAGCCGGAAATAGACCTTGTTGTTGGAACACTTGGAAAGGCAGCAGGTGGATTCGGTGCTTTTGTTTTGACTTCACAAACTATCTATAACTATCTTGTAAACTATTGCAGTGGATTTATTTATTCTACATCACCTCCGCCCGGAGTTATTGGCTCTGCAGAAGCAGCGATGGAACTGATTCCACAGATGGAAGATGAAAGGAATTATTTATTGAAATCTGTCTCCTATACTGTGGATGCCCTGGAGCAGGCCGGATTTAAAACCGGTGGAAGTCGGTCGCATATTATTCCTGTTATTTTGAATGATGAACGGACTGCACTTGCCTATGCAGAAGAACTTTACAAGAATCATATTTTTGTTCAGGCGGTGAGGCCCCCAACCGTTCAAAAAAGCAGGTTAAGGATTACCCTTACCTCCGCTCATACCGAAAATCATTTGAATAAACTTATAAATGCCTTAAAAGATGTCAAACATCGAAATTGAAATTATAGCGTTTCATGGCTGGGGTTTATCCGGTGATTTTTGGGCTCCATGGCAAAAGTTAATCCCGCCGTCAATTGAATTAAGATGTGCAAACAGGGGATATTTCGGGAAATCCTCCATGGAAAAGTTTCGTCAGGCAAAGAGCCACAAAATTGTGATGCTTCATTCATTCGGGCTCCACTGGTGTCCGCCGGATCTTATCAGCGAAGCCGATCATTTGATTATTTTTTCAGGATTTGTAGATTTTCACCCGGTTGAAGACGATGCAAAACGACGTTCAAAACTCATTTTGCAGCAAATGATGGGAAGGTTTATAGAAGAACCGGAAGAGACGTTATTGAAGTTTTATGAGAACCTGTTTTATCCAGAATCCCGTGCATGGGACCCGCCGGTTCGGATGAATCATGAACGATTACTGGAAGATCTTAACCGGATCAATAACCCTCGAACGTCACTTGAATCACTCCGGAAAATTCCCTCGATCACCCTCCTTCATGGTGAAATGGATACCATCGTTTCAAACAAGAATGCCAGAAACCTGTTTCACTCCTTGCGTTTCCAATGCCAGTATTTTGAAATTAAACAGGCCGGCCATGCTCTTCCCTATACACATGCACGTCAATGTTCTAAATTGATCCTGTCCAAATTGCAGAAACTCGAAGAGGAAAATGTCTGAAACAGGTTTAAAATTGAGGATTTTGAAAAATCGCATCAGAGATAATTTTGACAGCTCTACCCTGGCTTATGAAAGCGAAGCTTGGGTTCAGAAATCTGCTGCCAAACGGCTGGCTGCTTCTCTTGAACCCTGGAAATGGACTTTACCGGCCGGTCCGGTCCTGGAATTGGGAGCCGGTACGGGTTTTTTTACCAGAGAGTTGATAAATCTTTTACCGGAACGGAAGATTGAGGTTACCGACTTATCGGAGTACATGATCCGGGTTTGCAGGCAGATGACTCATGAGGCCGAAAATTTGGATTTTAAACTCCTGGACGCGGAAGAATGGAATCCGCCCGAAGGAAAATACGCTTTGGTATCGGGAAATTTTGTAGCCCAATGGTTTAGAAATCCCGCGCTGACCCTCGGCCGGTATGTGGAAGCCCTGAAACCGGGAGGCCTTCTTTTGACTTCGTTTCCCGGTCATGACTCATTTCCGGAATGGAAAGACCTCTGCCTGGACCTGGGGCTTCCATTTACACGAAATCCCCTGCCTGACACGGAAGAGATCGTTGTCAAACTGTCGACCCGTGGAGCAGGAGTGGATTATTATGAAGACTCACATACTATAGAATTTGAATCATCATTGGATTTTTTTCGACATTTGAAAAAAATTGGCGCAGCTACCTCCACTACCGGTAAAAAAAAGCAACTAACTTCCAAACAGTTCAGATTATTGACCCGACACTGGGATCAGGAGAAAAGTCCGACGATACGGGTAACCTATCACCTGGTATTTTTAGTAGTAAAGAAATAGTTATGACACATCACATGAAATTTCCGGATCGCTTTTTTGTAACAGGAACAGACACTGAAGTGGGAAAAACGGTCGTTTCCGCTGTACTTGCCACTGGGTTAAAGGCGGGGTACTGGAAGCCGGTCCAGGCGGGACTGGAGCCTGCAACGGATACAAATCGGGTGAAGAGATGGACCCGGTTGCCGGAACATCATTTTTATCCCGAACAGTATCGGCTGCGGGAACCGATGAGTCCACATGCTGCTTCAGAGATCGAGAATATCGATATTCGCCTGGAAAGTTTTGGATTGCCACCGGTAACCCAGAAACACTTGATAGTAGAAGGAGCCGGAGGCTTGAGGGTACCTCTGAACCGAAGCCAGTATATGACGGATCTCATTCAACATCTGGATTTAGCTGTCATATTGGTTGCCCGTTCCGGGCTGGGAACCATCAATCATACTTTATTAAGCCTGGAGCATTTAAGGGCAAAAGAGATTCCTGTTCTGGGGGTAGTATTGAACGGGCCACGGAACCTGTCGAATGAAGATGCCATTCAGCATTTTGGACAAGTCAAACGGTTATTTACCTTGTTACCAATAACCGATTTCACACCCGGGAAATTGAAAACAAGTTTTCACAATACATTTGGTTAAACTATGCATCCTAATATCTGGTATCCATTTACGATTCTCAAAGGTGCGCAAACTCCCCATAAAGCTGTAAGCGGGAGGGGAATATGGCTGACACTTGAGAATGGCCATGAAATTGTCGACTGTATTTCGAGCTGGTGGGTGAATCTGCACGGGCATTCTCATCCTGATATTACTGAAGCCATTCGGGAGCAGGCTGAAAAACTGGAACATGTTATATTTGCCAACTTTTCACATGAACCGGCCGAGAACCTGGCAGAACAATTAACGGCTAAGCTGCCCGGAAATATCAATCGGGTTTTTTACTCCGATAACGGTTCGACCGCCGTGGAAATAGCTATAAAAATGGCCTGGCAGTACTGGCGCAATAACAACCAGTCGAGAAAAAAATTCATTGCTTTTGAAGGGGCTTACCATGGCGACACATTCGGGGCGATGTCGGCCGGTGCACGGTCTTTGTTTACCCAGGTCTTCAATGAATTGCTCTTTGAAGTGGAATATCTTCCCTGGCCGGAAACATGGATGGGAGATGAAAACGCATCAGAGAGAGAAGATCAGATTATTGAGGTACTTGAAAATAAATTAAATCAACATCCTGATACCTATGCCGGAATCATTCTCGAACCTTTGGTACAAGGGGCGGGGGGGATGCGCATTTGCCGGGAGGAGTTTCTCCAAAAACTTCACTGGGTACAAAGACAGTTTGATACTCTGTTGATTTTTGATGAAGTCATGACCGGATTCGGCAGGACGGGCGACTGGTTCGCCTCTCAAAAAGCCCAGGTAGAGCCGGATATAATATGCCTGGCGAAAGGAATTACCGGGGGATTTCTGCCATTGGCTGTTACCGCATGCAGCGAGACAGTCTATGATTCGTTTTATTCCGACAATCCGATGGAGACTCTCTGGCATGGGCATAGTTATACGGCAAATCCATTAGGGTGTGCGGCTGCACTGGCGTCCCTGAAGCTGCTTGAAGAAAATGAAGATCATTTTAAATCCATGGATGAGCTCCATGAGGAAGGTCTGTTGTCCATTGCCACTCTCGAAAGGATTGAGAAGCCCAGAGTGATGGGGACTATCGCTGCATTCAATATTCAAAATGAAGAAGAGAGTGGATATCTCAACAGGATTGGCAACGAAATCAAGCAACGTTGTGTAGATTATGATTTATTGCTTCGCCCTCTTGGGGATGTTCTTTACCTGATGCCGCCATATTGTATTTCCAAGACGGAACTGGAGATGGTGTACGGAAAACTCGGAGCGTTGTTAAAAGATCTGGATCTTTAATTCGATCTCATTTTCCGAAAGTAAACCGGCAGATCAGTCACCTGAAATGGTTAAATGAAATTGAAAAACCTGTGGATGATTACCTGAATGGCCTGGTTCAGTTCAGGGAAAAGCCGGGAACAATATTTTTGCAGCTTCGGGATAAATTTACACTGAAGTTTTTCGACAGAGTAGTAAATTTCATGAACTCGTGGCCCTGTAATAACCCGTCAATTGATATTCCCTGACTGCACGCTATCGGGTGGAGACCGGAAGGGATTGATGCGGTCGTGCACGACCCAGGCATCCGGATAGCGGGATTTTATTTTTCTTGAAAATTCGATGGCTCGTTCCCGGTCGTTGAAATCACCCACCCGCACTCGATAGAAGGGTTGTCGAAAAAAAACATAGGCACGGGGAATGTATCCCTGAAATGTCGTATCCGCCCATGCATTGAAAGCTGTCTGTGTAGTGTCGGCAAGCTCCATATCTCTTGTTGATAAAACCTGGATGCGAAAACCTGCATAGATGTCACTCTCCTCTTCTTCTTCCACTTCCCTGAGGAAGTGTTCGGGCATGTCGTGAGATCGGGATGCAAACAGGTCACTCATCCGGCTTCTGTTTTCATAGAGAATCTTTTCTACTTCATTCAGCTCTTTGATATCGACGAACTCTTCATAGGATCCCTCCGGCAGATTTAAAATGGTTTCACTCTCGTCTTCGTCACCCGACACATTGCTGTCGGTTACCGGTTCACTTGTCGCACAAGAATAAAGAACAGTGAATGTAATTGCGGATAATATGATGAGTAGGTGTTTCATTTCGAGTGGATCGGTAACGCAATCAAAGTTTTTTTCGTCTTATTAATTTTAACTGAATTGAAATAGTACATAATTTTAATGTTTTTATCACTTCAGATTCCTGACTTCCTTCACTTTACGGTTCCTGCACGGCTGCTTTATCAATCCTGTTCTGAAGGGCTTCCAGCAGGGGATGGATCGGATGTTCAGGCAGGTGTTCTATCAGGATAAGGGAAAGAGACTGATAATCGGCCGTTCGAAACAGATCATAGAGTTCCCGTGCAAATTTTTCATAATCCCCGTTCATATGTATGTGGTGTGGAAAATTGTCAGGATTCCTGGTGTGGGTAATCAAAAGTGTCCGACTTTTGTCAATATCCGATACTGTCGAATCGTACCACTTCACGGAAGCCCTGGGTTTGTAATGAGTGTATTGAATTCCCGGACTTCTCGGTTTTCCGGATGTTTTTGGAATTCTTACAATATTTTCGCCGCAAATTTCACTTAGTTGACCGGCCGTGTATTTACCTGGCCTCAGGATCGTAAACGGTGTCTCGGAAACATCCAGGACTGTTGATTCAAGCCCGATATTTGACATGCCGCCATCGAGAACCGGAAAATCGTCACCGAAATCACGACGGACGTGCTCTGCCTTCGTCGGACTCGGGCTGCCGGATCGATTTGCACTGGGAGCAGCAAGGGGACCGGTTTGGCGGAGTAGTTCGAGGGCAACCGGGTGATCCGGGATACGCAATGCAACAGTCGGCAAACCGGCCGTTGCGGTATCCGGCACCCCGGGTTTTTTCTTAAAAATCAGGGTCAGAGGTCCCGGCCAGCATTTTTCCATTAACTGTCTGGCGGGTTTTGGAACTTCCAGGGCAAATTCGGCAACCTCTTGCAGGTTGGCCAAATGGATGATCAGCGGGTTGTCAGCCGGTCGGCCTTTGACTTTAAAAATTTTTTGTATGGCCTCCGGGTTGTGTGCATCCGCACCGAGTCCATAGACCGTCTCGGTCGGAAATGCAACCACTTCACCTCGCTGAATCAGGGCAACAGCTTCATGGATTTTCATATTGTAACCTCATCTCTATCCATATCCGTATCGGCCTGTACATCCTGAAGGTTTTTCTCGTTATATAGATTTTTCAGATAATCGACTGCGTCGTTGGCAGATTTGATCTTTTCGATTACCAGGCGAACGGTCTCTTTTTTCTGAACGATCTTGTAGTCTTCTCCGGAAGTTTCCCGAATTGTTCCCAGCAGATCCTGGAAAAGTCCCGAATTGTAGAATTCATTGCCTTGAGGGGAGTTGTTTGCCGGACAAACCAGCCACATTCGAGTGGCCCGAATGGTAACTTTACGTATGAAAAGCCGGGAGGAGTAAAATTTGATTTGTGCGGCCAGTAGTAAATTTTCAGCTGTGTCTGGAAGAGGACCGAAACGGTCTACAAGTTCTTCCTTCCATTCGCTGATGTCTGTCAATGAATTTGCTTCTGCCAGTTTCCGGTAGAGGTTGAGGCGTTCTACATTATCCGATACGTAATCCGAATCAAGCAGGGCCGAGTAATCAAACTCAACCTGGGTTTCAGGATATTCGATTTGAGCCGGTTCGGATTCGAAGACACCCTTGTACTCTTGCTCTTTTATTTCCCGTACGGCATCATCGAGTATTTTCATATACATATCAAAGCCGATTTCATTGATGAAACCACTCTGCTCAGCGCCAAGAATATCTCCGGCCCCACGAATATCAAGATCCCGCATGGCAATATTAAACCCTGATCCAAGATCAGAAAATTCTTCCAGGGCCTGAAGGCGTTTTCGGGCTTCCGTTGTTAAAGTTTTGATGGGAGGTGTCAGGAGATAGCAAAATGCCTTACGGATCGAGCGGCCGACTCTTCCCCGTAACTGGTGTAGTTCTGAGAGGCCAAACTGGTTGGCATTGTTGATCATAATGGTGTTGGCGTTGGCAATATCAATACCGTTTTCCACAATGTTGGTAGAGACCAGTACATTGAATTTATTATTGTAGAAGTCATGGATGATCTTCTCCAGGCCGGAAGATGACATCTGTCCGTGCCCAAC
This sequence comes from Balneolaceae bacterium, assembly GCA_040877875.1. GTDB lineage: Bacteria > Bacteroidota > Rhodothermia > Balneolales > Balneolaceae > JBBDNC01. The sequence continues at coordinate 40,337 of JBBDNC010000148.1, forward strand.
CCGAACACGGATATCCGGAACAAGCACCCGAATCATATCGGCAACCTCTTCAATATTCTTTACCCGGTTATGAATAAAGAAAACCTGCCCGCCCCTGGAAATCTCCTGGAGGATGGCGTCCCGAATCAAATCCTGGCTGAAACTGTGAATTTCAGTATAGACGGGCTGCCGGTTCGAAGGGGGAGTGTTGATAATACTCAGATCGCGTGCTCCCATCAGGGAAAATTGCAAGGTGCGGGGGATCGGGGTGGCAGTCATGGTCAACACATCGACAGTAGCCCGAAATTCCTTTAGTTTCTCCTTCACGCTAACACCGAATCGTTGCTCTTCATCAATGACCAGTAAACCGAGTTTCTTGAATTTTACATCCTTGGATACGATTCGGTGTGTTCCGATCAGGATATCTACTTTTCCTTCATTCAGCTTTTTAATCACCTCTTTTTGTTCACTTGCTGTTCTGAAGCGGGAGAGGACTTCCACCTGAATCGGAAAATCCTCCATCCGTCGTGAAAAGGTCTTGAAATGTTGATCTGCCAGAATCGTAGTCGGAACCAACACGGCAACCTGTTTTTGGTCCATAACAGCCTTGAAAGCAGCACGAATTGCCACTTCGGTTTTCCCGAAGCCGACATCCCCGCATATAAGACGGTCCATCGGATGTTCGGATTCCATGTCCTGTTTAACCGATTCAATAGCTTTCATCTGGTCCGGTGTTTCTTCAAATTCGAACCGGGCTTCCATTTCTGTTTGCCATGAGTTATCGGGCGAAAATGCATAGGCTTCTTTTGACTTTCTCTTGGCGTACAAGTCGATCAACTCACGGGCAATATCTTTTACTTTCTTTTTGGTACGGGCTTTCTTCCTTGCCCATTCACCGGAACCCAATTTGGTGATTTTCGGGGCAGTTCCTTCTTTTCCGGAGTACTTTTGAAGTTTATGCAGACTTGTAACATTCACGTAGAGGATCGAGTCATCCTTGTATCTGAGAACTGCAGCTTCCTGTACGATATCCTTGACCTTGATCTTTTTAAATCCGGCAAATTTCCCGATTCCATAATCTACATGGACAACAAAGTCTCCCACATTCAGATCCCGGAGTTCCTTGAAAGAGATCCCCCCCTTATATTTCTTCTTCTTTGTTAATTTCGGCCGGTGATAGCGATTGAATATCTGATGATCCGTCAGAACAGATAATTTTTGCTCCGGCAGGACAAAGCCTTCGTGCAGGGTGAAAACTCCCAGTTGATACTGGAAAACCGGGGAGGGATCCCCTAAAAGTTCTTCGAACCGTTCCCGCTGATTTTGATTATCACATAGAATCAGTGTATTAAACCCCTTGCTGCTATTATTCCTGATATTCTCTCGAAGTAATCTAAAGCTCCCGTTAAATTCAGGGTGTGGTTGGGTTTGAAGCCTGATCCGATGGTCAACCTTCTGAATCGACTCCGTAAAACTTCCCGATAGAAACAACGGTTTATTCCTCAGTGCCAGATCAAATTGCCCGAGAGTAAGATATTCATTTTCCGGTTTGGATAATTCTTCCCCCGCATCCTGTTTTTTTGCGTAGATGAGGGAAGCGTTTTGGTAGATTTCGGTAATTTCATTTCGTATCAGATCCGGGTTATATAACAGGATCAGGGTGTTGTCCGGCAGATATTCAAACAAGCTTTGTTTGTTCGTATTGCCTTCAAAAGTTGCATTGGGGACAAAACGCACTTCATTTAAGAAAGCAATGGATCGCTGGGAGTCAGGGTCAAACTCACGGATGGAGTCGATTTCATCCCCGAAAAACTCAAGGCGGACCGGGTAGTCGCTCGAATAGGGGAATACATCAAAAATTCCGCCGCGAAGGGCGAATTCACCGGGCTCGTCTACAAATTTAACCGAGTGATAGCCTTGACCCGTTAGCTTTTCCCGGAGTTGGGAAGGGTCAATATTATCGCCCGTGTGGGTGGCTATGGATTTTTTTTGAAATTCGTCGGCTGCAATCAATTTTTCAGAGATTGCCTCTGCTGAAGAGAGAACAATCCCCTGATCCCGGTTTTCAAGTCGTTCAAGTACTTCAGAACGTTGAATGAGAACTGAATGGTCAATTATTTTTTGGTCATCATAGGGTTTCCTCCGGGTAGACGGGAACAATAACAGTTCGTCGTCCGGGCGCAGTTCTCCTAAATCCGAAGCGATAGAAGAAGCTTTTTCAAGTTCCGGAGTCAGGACCAGGATATGTGTAACATGTTTTGCCGCGGAGGCCAATAAAAGGCTAAGGGTCGAACCGGTAAATTGTTCGAGTTCAACCACCTGTCGTTTCAGAATTATTTCTTTTATCCGATCTTCGGACAGGGTTTTTCGAAAGGCATTAAATATCGATTTAATCATAAAAAACTACGGTTGGATTTAGTAACCAGAAAATTCAACGTTTGCGGATCATATATTCAAGAATCGATTCAGGGTCTTGAATAAAAGAGGCCCTCATGTATGAGGATTTGATGGCTGAACCACTCTAAATCTGTATCATTTATAAAAGATAAGAGCGGAAAAGAAAGCGGTCGCTGATCAGGGCCAGAAATCCCAACAGAATTCCCGGCAGAAGAAATCGCGGATAGAGATCTTCATAATCTGTATAAATTATCTCTTCGATTTCAGTTCGTTCCAGTTCGTCAATTCTCTGATAAACTTCTTTCAACTCTTCAGTCCGTGTTGCACGAAAATATTGCCCGCCGGTCAGGTTGGCGATATGAGTCAGCATTTCTTCGTCAATATTAACTTCTACGTTTTGATAACGCGTTCCGAATACGGGATCGTCGATCGGATAGGGGGCCGTTCCTCGAGTTCCGATTCCCATCGTATAGACTTTGATTCCATGCGTTTCTGCAAGTTCACCGGCTGTTACAGGGTCGATTTCCCCTGCATTGTTCAGCCCGTCTGTCAAAAGTATGATTACTTTACTTTCCGCCTTGCTGTCTTTCAGCCTGTTGATGGCCGTTGCTATACCGAGACCAATTGCCGTCCCATCCTGAACCATTCCAAGGTCCACGTCATTCAAAAGGCGCTTTAGCAGCCGGTGATCGACTGTCGGCGGACAAACGGTAAAACTTTGCCTGGCAAAGACGTTTAATCCGATCCGATCGTGCGATCGGTTGTCAATAAATTCTGCAGCAATATTTTTTGCAGCTATCAGACGATTGGGATTAAAGTCTTCGGCCAGCATGGAGGAAGAAATGTCAATCGAAAGCACAATATCGATTCCTTCAGTGGTTCTTTCCAGGGTTGTATTTTCTTCCTGGGGACGCGCGAGAGCCAGTACGACAAGTGTATAGCAGATCCAGTAGAGAAGCGGCGGAATCCAGACTCCCCATACACGCCAGTTGCCGGGTAAGTCAGCCAGATCTTGCGTACTTGAAAAAGTCAGACTCGGCCGCTTCTTACGAAAATGCCGCCAAATTGAGACTCCCGCGAAGATCGGCAGCAAAGCCAGGAGCCAGAAAAATTCAGGATTCGTCCAACTCATGTATTCACTCCTTCAGGGTTTTCCGGATGCCCGGTTATTTCCATTTGCTTCTGATTATGTTGATCCTTAAGCCTGTCAATTCGATGTCGATCTACTTCTTTCACAGTCTGGAGGAACTCATTTGCAATCGTTAACGATCTACGAGCCTGATCTGTTGTCGGTTTAAAATTGGCAAATTTAACCATATCTGCCTCGTTCAGAACTTTTCTTGTGATATCAATAATTCGTTTGTCGGCCGGAAATTCCTGAAGAGCGATTAATATTTCCCTGGATGTCATTTCCAAAGCATCGATTTTGTAAGTCTCTTCAAAGTATTGGCGGATGGAATCTCCCAGCAGGACATAGAACTCTTTAAAATTTTTGTTTTCCAATGGTGAATCCCGGCCGGATAGTGTATGAAGAGCCTCTTGCAAGGTTGTAATGGGACTTTTGAAAGGAATGGGTTCCAGGGGGGGGGTGGGCTCAGTTTTCTCTACTTTTTCTCTGTATCGCTTATAAATGTACGCTAAAATTAACCCTGTCAGAATCAGCAGAATAAGATAAGGCCAAATGATTCTTGCAAAATCAAAAATGGGCTTGAGAGGACGAAAAGTATCATCATCTTCGGTAAGGACTGTTTTAAAAAACAGGGGGACAGGAGTCGTTGTGAGAGTCGTATCCGATTCCTGGGTGAATAAGGTAATATCCAATCCGGGAATACGGTAATCCTCAACACCGAAAAATTGAAGCTCGTATACAACACTATCACGCTGTGTATTTACACGAAAATGGTTTCTGGATATAAACGAAAGATCGTCTGAATTAATCATCTCTTCGTCAGGAAATTGAATAGATTCATATTCATTTTCCTTCTCCAGGACAATTGTGTATTCAATAATGTCTCCTACCTGTACGGAATCCCGGTTCACATATGTATGAATTTCCTGTGCATTTACACAGACAGTTGACATAAAAATCAGTATGGACAGGATAAAAAAACAGAATCGAAAAAAAGAATGCATGTTAAATATTGTTAAATCATAAATAAACCGATAAATAATAGAATTATTTGAGAATTTATGGATAATTTAAGGTTTTCAAGGCTTATTTGATGCACTATTCATCATATTGAATGTATATTCAACTGATTGTAATGATAGATGTGTATACAAATTAAATTATGGAATTTTGTTCGAAATTCTTTAAATTCATGAAAATTTAGAAATTGATATACAAGGAGTTTGATATACGATTCGTATAGAATCGAATAAATGTTGGTTTTGCTTCTTGTGAATCAACTGTTGTTACTCGATTCCTTCGTATCAATTAAATCATCTACAGTTACCTGGTATCTGCTTTTGTTAAAAATCAAATACGATTTTTGACTGTTTAAAAGTGATCAGCGAGAACATATTTAGATTGACACTTAATCGCTAATAAAAAAACGACTAATCGTTCGGATGCAGACGATGAATTATACCCTGTTTGTTACGACAATTTCATTTGCTGTTGCTATCTCTGCCGTGCTGGGTTCATGTGAACAGGAAGGTCCATCGGAAGAGATGGAATTCGACCCGGTCTCAATCTATGAACACAGGGAAGTTCTCCCGCAATTAGCAGAAGATCAATATGGTTTTTTGGTTGGATCCTACGATATAGTAATGGATGAGATACGAAGAAATGAAAGTTTGTCTGTTATTCTTCAACGGCACGGAATCTCATCCCGGCAGATCTATTATATTCAACGTGAAGCCTCGGATTATGCAAATCTGAATCGTTTAAAACCGGGTCAGAAATACAGAATTTATAAATCAGGTGAGAAGGCTGTTGGATGGGTCTGGAATATGAATGCCCTGGATTATCTGGTTGTCCGATGGGGGGATGAACTCCATGATATCCAGGTTACGCGTGACAGTTATGAATTGAGATCCGTTGAACGTACAGCCCATGGGGTCATCCAGCGATCCCTGTATGAATCCCTTTCAGACCAAGGCCTTTCCCCTTTGATTGGCTCCGAATTGGCCGACATTTTTGCCTGGGAAATTGACTTTTTTACCCTTCGAAGCGGAGACAGCTATAAGGTAATTTATGAAGAATTGTATGTTGAAGACCGTTTTTATGGAATCGGGCGGGTTCAGGCGGCTGAATTTGAACACATGGGGGAAGCCCACAGGGCATACTATTTTGATGATGAGGAGCGAAGCGGGTATTTTGATGATGAAGGCAATAGCCTTCAGAAAGCCTTGTTAAAAGCCCCGTTTCGCTATAATCAACGTATCAGCTCCGGTTTTTCCCATAACCGCTTCCATCCCATATTAAAGAAGCGAAGACCCCACTACGGTATTGATTATGCAGCGCCGACCGGAACACCGGTGATTGCGGTAGGAGGCGGGAAAGTTATTGAAGCACAGCGGCGGGGCGGAAATGGCAATATAATTCAGATCAGGCATAACAGTGTATATAAAACTGCCTATTTGCATTTAAATGGATTTGCTTCGGGAATACGGCCCGGTGTGAGCATCAAACAGGGTGATGTTATCGGTTATGTGGGGCAAACCGGACTTGCAACAGGTCCGCACCTGTGTTACCGGATGTATGTGAATGATAACCCTGTTAATTCCCTGAAAGTAGACATTCCTGCATCTGAAAGTCTGGATGAAATGGATATGGCAAAGTTCGAAGATCTACGTAGCAACCTTAACCGTCAATTGGACCGTGTCCCGACTGGCGATGGAGATTCCATCGTTGCAATCAGTAACGCTGTACGCGACGATGAAAGAAATTGATCAGGGGACGGATATAGGAACGGTTGGTATGAACTTCAATCGAATCGATTTTTGAACGCAGTAATTGATCTTTCAGATCGGCTTTTCTTTTTAAACGCCTGGATTTATAGGTTTGCCTGACCTTTTCACTGGATGTATCGACCATTATTTCCCTTCCCGTTTCTGCATCATAAAACGGAACAATACCGAGTTCAGGCAGGTTGTCCTCATGTTCGTCACTGACAATAATGCTGACCAGATCATGTTTGCGGTTCGTAATTTTTAACTGCTTGTCATACTTTTCATCCTGAAAATCAGACGCAAAGACTATGATGGCCCGCCGGTTTAATAAACGGTTTACATAACTGAGGGCATTGGCAATATCGGTCTGCCTGCCTTCCGGTTCGGCTGCATATAATTCTCGAATCAGACGCAGAACGTGGGTTCGTCCTTTTTTCGGGGGGACGACTTTTTCAATCCGGTCGCTGAACAATACCAGTCCTACCTTGTCACCGTTTTGAATGGCGCTGAAAGCCAGAACTGCACATATTTCGATGGCAAGTTCCATTTTGGTTTGAGATAATGTGCCGAAATATCCGCTGGGGGATATATCCACGCATAACATCAGGATCTGTTCACGCTCTTCTTCGAAAATCTTCACGTACGGTTCGTCGTTCCGTGCTGTCACGTTCCAGTCGATTTGACGGACGTCATCCCCATAAGTGTATTCCCGTACTTCTGTGAACTCCATTCCACGTCCCTTGAAGGCAGACTGATACTCCCCTCCGAATATATTATTCACTAATCCCTTGGTCTGGATTTCGAGTTTCCTGACTTTTTTGAGGATTTCTTTTGAAATCATAAAATGCAGATGTCATTTCTTATTAGGATGGACGGATCCTAAACGTTTCATGGAATTTTTCAAAGCGTTTGGAAGACGGATCTTTTTTGGAGACTTCGCAAATCCTTATCATGATTGAATGTTCTCCAGGAGAGTGCTAAATCTTTCCCACGCTTTATCACGGGCTGCCTGAACGGCAGAAGATCCACCCGGGTCATCACCGGCTCTCATAAATGCATGACCAGCTCCCTCATAGATAACGTAGTCATAAGTTTTACCGTATCGATCCATTATTTTCTCGGTATCCGGAATGGTGGCATTAATTCTCTGATCATTTTCGCCATAGAACCCATATACTGGTGCGTTGATGTTGCGAATCCTTTCAGCCTCGTCTGGTGCAGATCCGTAGAAGACAAAAGCCCCATCAATTTCCGTTGAGTGAGTGGCAAAGCGAAACGTCTGGGAGCCACCCCAGCAAAAACCGGCAATAACGGTTGAACCGTTCGAAGACGGAAGCCCGGAAATATACTCACGAACGGCTTTGAGGTCTCTCGTAATCTGAATGGGATCAAGCCGATAAATTGCATCCCGTGCTTCATCGGATGAGAAAAAATCAGAAGTACGATTGTGTACTTCATCGAATTCAGAGAGCATGTCGGGGGCAATTGCAAGGTAGCCGGCCTCGGCAACCTGATCGGCAAAACTTCTGACCCAATCGGTAAGCCCGCGGTTTTCGTGGAGAACAATGACTGCAAGGGTATTTTCCGAATGCTCGGGATAAGCTACAAAATTGTGAAGGGTCCGGTTATCATATTCGATCTGAACCCATTCGTGATGACGCGGTGATTGCTCAAGCTGTTCCAGGGCAAAATCCTGGGCAAGAAGAGAGGAAGAAGTAAGGGATAGAATAAACAGGGATAGTAAATATTTCATAACAGACTCCTTTTAAATGAAGTTAAGTGAGGAATTTTCAATTAAAAAATCCATTTTGGGAAAAAACAGGTTTTTGTCAGTGTCTCCGTCCGACTTGTTACCCGGGAGGCGATTTCTGACATACTGATCATTGCTTACTAATCGCTGTTAACTGATAAATGTTGATCGAACCAGCCTACTATATACGCAACTTTTCGAATTAAATTACTTGGACGCGAAGCAATGCTGTGACTGGATTCAGGGACCCGGATCATCATGGATTCTACACCCTGTAGTCGCAGCGCATTATAGTATTGTTCGGTTTCACTCATTGGAGTTCTGTAATCTTCTTCACCGGTCAGCAGAAGGGTAGGAGTCGTTACATTCCCGACAAGGGATATGGGGGAACGTTCCAGGTATTGTTGTGGGTCTTGCCAGGGCATCTCCGTAAACCAGTATTTAGTGGAATAAATATACATATCAGCCGTAAGCGAAAAACTAAACCAGTTAATAACGGGTTTTGACACAACAGCCGCTGCAAAACGGTCGGTTTTGCCGATACTCCAGGAAGTTAAAACACCTCCACCACTTCCTCCGGTTATAAAGAGTTGATCTTCATTGATATATCCCTGTTCCAGCATATAATCAACGCCGGACATCAAATCGTCATAATCTTCGCTGGGATAATTGTGGTTGATATAGGAGGCGAATTCTTCACCATAACTGGTGCTCCCCCGCGGATTAGTATATAAAACAACATATCCATTTGAAGCTTTTAATTGAATTTCGGGAGAGAATCTTGGACCGTAATCAAGATAGGGGCCACCGTGAATTTCGAGAATAAGCGGATATTGTTGTTCCGGATTGAAGTCCGGCGGGGTTACGACCCATCCCTGGATCTTTTTCCCGTCAAATGAAGAAGAATATTCTACCTGGCTCACTTCCCCCAGTTTCCGTCCACTTAAAAGGATTTCATTCAGGTGGGTGAGACGCGTTGTTTGCATCGGTCGGGCTCGGTCTCCGACCGCGAGATCCGCAGGATGATAGGGACGGGTCAGAGGGAAGGCAAAACGTCCGTTATTTGCCAAACTGTATGAACCACCGCTATAGGGACGGCCAAAGGTCGTGCCCCCGAGGTGTACGGCCAGGATCGTTACCTCTCCCTCAAGATTTGTCCGGGCGATGGTTCCGACCCCTTCGTTGTTAAACTGAAAAAATAACTCTCGGCTGTTGGCCAACCACTGGACGTTTTCCACATCACGATCCAGTTGGGTGTCGATTTCCCGGACATTGGATCCGTCCCGGTCCATAATATAGAGGAGAGTGAGTTGATACCCTACAAATTGATCGTCATATCCAGTAAAAACGATCCGTTTCCCGTCGGGTGATACCGTCGGGCTGCTATGCGGTCCCCGGCCCTCCGTGAGCTTTTGAATTTCAAGAGAGTGGATCTTTGCTTCAAAAATATGCGTGTTGCCGGGATCCATAGCAGCCTTCTCATTTCGGTTGGCAGAAAATATGAGTGATTCTCCATCGGGCGTCCATCGAGGAGCTCCGTGGTTGTAATTTCCACGGGTAATCTGTCGGGGAGCTCCCCCCTCAGACGAGACAATGAAGAGATGGGTGTAAGCCGGACCCACGAATCCCGCTTGTCCGTCAGATCTGTATTGGTCACTATCAATAATCACTGGCTCAGGTGCCCATTCCGCTCCATCGGGAGGAGCGGGATAGTTTCCCAGTGAAGGTTTTTCTGCAGGTACACTCATCGAAAAGGCAATCCATTTTCCATCGGGCGACCAGGATAAATTTCCGGGACTCTTCGTCAGATTTGTAATAGAAGCTGAAGTTCCGTTTTCCATCCATCTGACAAAAATCTGGGAGGAGCCTTCTTCACCTGATACATATGCAAGTCGTTCCCCGTCGGGCGACCATCGGGGCTGATAGGCACCTTCTTTGCCGGAGGTCAGTGCCCGGTGTCCGGATCCGTCCTGATTGATGATCCAAAGATGGGTCCTACGGCGGTCGGTAAAGATATCAAAGCTGTTTCGTACATAGACAATTTTACTTCCATTCGGTGATATACGGGGATCAGAGATATATTGCGTATCAAAAACATCCATATAACTGTAAGGCTGTGTCTCCTGTGAATAAATCGAATCAGTCAACAGGAAAAAAGTCAACAGAAGGACGGGAGGGAAGAGAATACGTTTCAAAATCATATGTGGCCTCATGAGAATTAAGAATCAGATATTGCATACCGGAAAGGATACGCCCGGCTCCAGAACTGGCGAAAACCGAGAACGTTCTTACGAGTTGAATTTCGTATCACCCTTGGTCGGGGGACTCAAGCTCCACCAGCAGAATTTGAAGATCTTCGTGTTCAGGATCAAGAGCAAGTCCTTTTTTAGCATAGGAAACAGCTTCGTGAATTGCGCCGGCACTTTTTAATACCCAAGCTATATTGTAATAAGCATCCGTGAAGTTTTTATCAAGATGAATCGTTTTTTCATAACATTTCACAGCCTCTATGTGATTGTTTTGTCTTAACAGATAATTTCCCAAATTAAAATGGGACAGTGGATCGTCCGGTTGAATACGGGTTAAATAATGAAATAATTCATGAGCTTTATGCGGTTGGCCGGTCAATTCATACGCATCAGCCAGGTTATTTAAGGATGGAATATGATTGGGTTGGTGTTCGAGGGCCTCCAGATAACAGCTTATGGCATTTTCAATTTCATTCAGCTCCATATAACTGTTGGCCAGGTTATAATGATAAGCAGGATTTGTCTTTTTTAACTTTATGGCCGTCCGAAAACTTTCGGCAGCTTCCCGGTATCGGCCGAGCAGGTGTAAGCCGACACCGTGGTCGTTCCACAATTCCGGATTCCGGCGGTCTGTGCTGAGTTCACTTTCAATGATTTCAAGCTGATGTAACAAATGTTCCATTAGAATTCATAGCCTACCTGAAGTTCAAATAAAAAATTGTGTCTCCCGCTTCCCGACACGATCGCCTCAACAGGTCCGAGTACAGTCAGAATGCCGGCTGAAAGGCTGTAACCTGTTTTCAAATCAAGCTCCGTGACATTCCAATCCCATTTATCCATCGTATTCCCCGTATAGAGATCCAATCGAATAAATCGATGCCTGGCTATCTCGAATTGAATTCCTGCTGACAACATTTGAATGTTTCGCCCTGTCAGCTCGTATCGATGATAGCCACCAAACCTTATATATCCAATCTTCTCTTGTTGCCTGTTTAACGAATACCAGTAGCTCCAGGGCAGTTCCTCGCCATACGATCGGCCTGCATACAGCGTGTGTTGAATGGAGAGATTCTCCTGCAGGGGATACCACGCTTTCCAGTACAGATGTTGTTCATTAAAGGAGAGGGGGCTCAGGAATAGAGGGTCAGACAATGTCCCCTGTATAAACAAGCGATGTCCACGTGTCGGATAGGATCGGCGGTTATAGGAGTCGAGCCATAGAAGAGCGTAAAGGGCATGATGATCCTTATCTGAAAAAAGTAACTGTCCGGGGTTGATCTCCCGGGCAAAAGTAGTAAAATCTTTTCTAATACCTAACCCAAGCAAATAGGTGTTGTCAAGGAATGTACCTGTAAATAAATCCATTCGGAATAAGTGATGTGTCAGGCTCGATACCCTGTTTGCAGATTCATAGTAATCTATTTCCTCTCCTTTGTATTGAAATTGAGACCGGAGTCCGTAGCGGGAGCGGACTCCGCCAAAATAAAGATATTCGGTCTGAAAACCGGTTTCCCGGCCAAGGCGCAGATCAAACCGAAGATTGGAGCCTCGATGAAGCAGGTTGCGAAATGCAGAATGTAATCTGATAGAAGCCTGTGTTTCATTTTCATAGCGGACCCCGACACGGAAAGAATCATCTGTATTTTCAATTACACGGAAATGCAGGTGGTATGATTCTGCATCACTATTCATCAAAATTCTGTACGTGATCAAATTAAAGAGCCGGGTACTGTACAGGCGGTTAATGGATTGTTCAATGATCTCGGATGTAATCCTGTCCCCTTCACTGATTTCAAGTTCCGTTCGGATAAAATCACCGGGAATTTGGTCATTGCCACCAATTGTAATTTTACCGATCAGAAATGGATCCGGCTCCGGGACAGGTTCTTTTACCGTCCGATGTTCTGTTGTTTGATGTTCAGCTATTTTTTGAAGCTCATTCATCCATCGCCTGGTGGTTTGTTCCCCGATCCGAATAAAGTTTTCAGCCTGGTTGAAATCAACAATACTATATTCATCCAGTTCATCGATATCGATTACCAGATCAGCAAGTTTCTTTTGCCGGCTGATGTTGTCGGCTACTCTGAAATTCATCGTCTGATTCATGATTGTAGCGATCGAGTTAAGCTCCTCTACCAGCCGCAGGGGAGTTGATACATCAATGGCAATCACATAGTCTGCTCCCATTTCGAGAACTTCCGTTACCGGCAGATTTCGAATAAATCCGCCGTCGATCAGAGTTCTCCCGTCTACAACATGGGGGATTAACAGGGATGGGAGCGAAATACTCGCCCGGATTGCATCCGGCAGGAATCCGGATCGGAATACAACAGCTTCTCCGGTTTCAAGATCTGTAGCTAATGTAGAAAATGGAATTTGAAACTCGGAAAAGTCATCCTTTTCATGAACCGGCCAGGTATGCTTTGTGAGCCAGGTATAAATATTTTGGCCGGCAACCAGTCCGCTGGGTAGATTTATACCCCTTTCTGTTATCGGAAAGGAGACGATAAACCGTTCATCGACTTCCTTTTCATACATAGACAGGAACGGACGATCCGGCCTGTCTGTAAATAGTTGTTCCCAATCTGTTGTGCCGGCAAGGTGTTCCAATTCATCAGGAGTGTACCCGATCGCATACAGGGCTCCGACAATACTGCCCATGCTCGTTCCCGTGATAAAATCAACTTCAATTCCCGCTTCTTCGATAATCCTGAGAGCCCCGATATGGGCAATTCCCTTTGCTCCGCCGCCACTTAGAACCAGGCCGATTTTCGGATCTGGCTGAGAATCTTTTGGAAGCCCCTGCGCGGATATCCGAGCTGTAAGCGAACTAAGTACTCCGGTTACAAAAACAAGCAGGATAATATCCGTAAAACGATGATGCATAAGCCTGGATCATGGTGAAATAACAGTACGGAACTTGCCGCCCTGATATGCCGGCAAGGAGAGCTTATTGAATGTTGGTTTGAATCAAGGATTTACGCTGTCAAGCCGACTCAAATTTCAAACCCCTCTTTCTCGAGAATCGAACGAACTTTTTCTGTGTGTGAACCTTGAATGACAATCTTTTTCCCCTCCGTATGCCCGCCGGCACCACATTGGGATTTAAGTTTTGAAGCCAGGTCTTCAATGACTTGCGGATTATGTTTGATATCCGAAATAATTGTAATCGGTTTACCTGTCCTGGGATTGCGTCCTTCTGTTATCTTGAGTTTCATAATGCGGAGTGTTTATCAGTGTAATCGTGGGTTCATGTGTAATGTACCGGGCAACGAATGAAGACATCATTTGAGTAGATAAGGAAAAGATGAAAAGTACGTTCCCGGTTTCTTTCTTGATTCGCCTCCTTTAATCGATTAAAAAAATGAGTCCGGCCGGGGGAGGCCGGACTCGGTTGAGAGCAGGTTAAATTCTTAACCGTACATAGCAAACAATACGGCAGCAATCACAATAAAATTGATAATACTGAGAGGAAGAAGCCGGCTCCATCCGAGATTCATTACCTGGTTATACTTGAATCTCGGGATCGTCCATCTTACCCAAATAAAGAGAAAGACAAAAAAGACGGTTTTTAGGGTAAATACTCCGATATCGAGCAAGGACTTGGCCGAACTGCTTAAATCCGGAAGCCAGTATCCCGCAAAAGGAAGATGGTAGCTTCCGAAAAAGAAGGTTGTGATCAACATTGAATTGATCACAACATGCATATATTCGGCGAGAAAGAACATTCCGAACTTCATGGAACTGTATTCAGTATGGAATCCACCTACCAGTTCCTGTTCCGCCTCAACGAGATCAAACGGGGTACGGTTCGACTCGGCAAATGCAGCGATGATAAAGATCACCGCACCGATCGGGTTTAAAAATACAAACCACCAGGTTTCCTGCGATGCGGCAATATCCACAACGCTCAACGAACCGACAAACAGGACGACCGAGGCAAGGGCCATTCCAAGCGGCAGTTCATAACTGATCATCTGTGCAGCAGCCCGTAACCCCCCCAGGAGTGAATATTTTGAGTTGGAAGACCATCCACCCAGTGTAACACCATAGACCCCGAGAGAAGCGGCTGCCAGCAGATATAGAACACCTGCGTTAATGTCAGTAACAAATACGGTTTCTCCAAAAGGGATCACTGCAACGGTTAACAGGGCCGTAAATACAGGAATCATCGGTGCAACAGTATGTACAAATCGGTTGCCCTGCACCGGGGTAACATCTTCCTTTAGCAGTAATTTTACGACATCGGCCAACGGTTGAAACAGCCCGAGAGGCCCAACCCGGTTCGGTCCGATCCGGTCCTGAATGAATGCAGCAATCCGGCGTTCAGCATAGACGGTCAGTGCAGCCGAATTAAGTACCATGAAGAGTGCGGTTCCTAAAACGATGTATGAATTGATTTCGGCCTCAGCCATTCAATTGTCAGTTTTTAATGAGTTGATTTTTTCTTTTGCCAGATCGAGTTGAATGCCCAGTTCTTCGTCCATACGCTGATAACTGACATTTTCAAATACCGGGATTGTATCGGAAATTTCTTCCATGATTTCGCGACCTCCCTCTTCATAGGTGATATCCAGCCCAATCTTCTCACCCAGCAAGTGCATAAAATCCCAAAGCGGTAGACAGTCTACTTTATTTTCCTCGCTTACCCAATTGTCAAAACTTGTACCATATCGGTCAAGTCGTCCCTCTGACATTTCAAGGTTGAGCCGGCGGTTTGTGTATCGGGTCTCTTTTGCCGGGAAAGTTCGCTGGATCCGTCCGTCTATATTCACGTAACTCGCGGCGTGTTCGACGCAAGTGGTAATCGGAATCAGTAAATCCGCTGTTCGGGTGGTTTCACTCTCGTTCGTGGCAAATACCACCGTGTATTTGTCATCCAGATCTTCTGTGACGAGGACGTTCCGATCAATCAAATGATCCGAAAGCAGGATGACCATGCGGATCTTCTTGGATGTCACAAGTTTTTTAAATTTCTGATTCGTCGCTTTTTCAACTCCCGTAAGTTCTGTGCCAAGAGCATTCGGAGCCTGATCATCCGATAATAGAAATTCGTCGCCGGCCCCTTCCTCAATGTGAGGGGTAAAGACTGGGTCGGGAAGTCCCAGCAAGTTGCTGAATTTGTTGAGAATATAGTTCTCCTCTACGGAAGCGTGAGGACTCCCGATGAGTAAAATCTCGTTGCGATCAAACCGTTCAATCTGTTCGGACAATGTTTCAAATGCATTATTCCAGGAAGTTTTAATCTGTTCCTGATCGTTGTCAATCCGAATAGAAGGACGTGAGACCCTGTTTTCGTTAAATGTGGTATAATGCATACGGCCTGCATCCGGCATCCAGTAGTCGTTGACTTCCGGATTATACCGGGGAGTAATTCGCAATATGAGATTGTCGCGGGTCCATAGGTCGATATTACATCCCTTACCGTTACTGACATCAATGCCAGGAGTTTGATTCATTTCCCAGACTCTGGCACGAAACCGGAAATCAGCGGAAGTCAGAGCGCCTACCGGACAAATGTCTACGGTATTTAGTGAATAGGGGTCGTCAAATGTTTCACCCGGCATGGTAGTCGGGTAGTTTTTATCTCCGCGCTTGGTAATGGTGAGTTGGTGTGTTTCGCTGATTTCCTCGGTGAAACGTGTACACCGGGTACAGTTGATACAACGTTCTGCATCCAGTACTACACGGGGACCGAGTCGGACCCGCTTGGGTTTGTGAACCTTGTTGACTTCAAACCGACTGCCTTCCGGGCCGAATTTATAAGTCTGGATCTGCAGGGGACATTCACCGGCCTGGTCACAAATCGGACAGTCGAGAGGATGATTGATCAGAATCAGTTCAAGGTTGTCTTTTTGAGCTCGTTCTACGAGTTCATCCGTTTCCTGGGTTTTGACGACCATGCCGTCTGAAACAACCGTATTACAGGCTGTCTGAAGCTTCGGGAACCAGCGTATGACGCGTTCACCGTTTTCATCGAGTTCAAATTCGCCGGTTTCACGGTCCTGGACCGGCTGGCCGACTTTGACCATGCACTGACGGCAGTTTGCAGGAACCGACATGGAGGGATGATAACAGAAGTAGGGAACATCCAGTCCCTGATCCATTATAAACTGGAGTAAACGGGGGCTTCCCTCAAATTCAAAACGTTTATTGTCTATAAATACTTCCGGCATCTTTTTCAGTTGTCAGTTAACAATTATCAGTAAACAATTTCGAGCTATTTAAACCAGCTCTGGATGATTCGTCCGATCTCACTACGCCACAGCATGAACCGATTTTTTGCAACGTGCTTCAAATTCATCGCGGAAGCGGTTGATCGTATGACGTACAGGCCAGGCAGCAGCATCCGCAAGGGCGCAAATCGTACGGCCTTCCATTTGTGTGGTCAGATCGAGCAACAGGTCCAGATCCTTGACTTCGCCTTCACCGTTTTTAATTCTCAACAATATTTTTTCAAGCCATCCGGTACCTTCCCTGCAGGGGGTGCACTGCCCGCAGGATTCATGGTGATAAAAGTGGGCAATTCGCCACAGAAGATCTACCATGTCGGTATCTTCATCTATAACCACCATGCCGGCAGTGCCCAGCATGGAACCGGCACTACGCAAAGATTCACTATCCATTGAAACGTCGTCCAATTGATCGGCTCGAAGAACAGGAGTGGATGATCCGCCGGGAATGACCGCTTTTAATTTCTTTCCATTTTTAATACCGCCCGCCACTTCATGAATCAGGTCAAGGACCGGTACCCCTGAAGGGTATTCATAGACTCCCGGTTTATTAACATGCCCGGAAATACCGTAAAGAATCGGGCCGGGATGATTTTCAGCTCCGATATTTTTAAACCATGAGGACCCATTATTGATCACAGATGGAACATTGGTAAGGGTTTCAATATTGTTGATGGTTGTTGGCCGGCCCCACAAACCTTTTTGGGCCGGAAAGGGGGGTTTGACCCTGGGATAACCACGTTTGCCTTCGAGCGATTCCAGCATGGCGGTTTCTTCCCCGCAGATATAGGCACCGGCTCCCGTATAGGTATAAAAGTTAACACTGAAGTCACTCCCAAAAATATTTTTGCCGATAAACCCCTGATCATAGGCATCGGAAAGAGCTTTCTCCATCATTTGAATCCAGGAGAGATATTCCCCCCGGATGTATACATAAATAGAAGTACACCGCATGGCATATGCAGCAATCAGGGCACCTTCAATAAACAGATGGGGATTGTATTCAAAAATCTTTCGGTCCTTAAATGTTCCCGGTTCCGACTCATCACCGTTGCAGACCAGGTATCGGGGCCCCCCGTCAGGTTCCGGCATAAATGACCACTTCAACCCGGCATTGAAACCGGCACCACCCCGTCCGCGAATATTGGCTTCCTTTACCTCGTCTACCACGGATTTTGGGGTCCAGTCATCGCTTACTACTTTCTTCAGCGCCTCGTAACCTCCATTTTTAATATACACATCGATCTTGTGGAGGTCCGGGATATCAGGTATAATTTTCGGTTTGTATGATCTCCAGTCTGCAGCCATGATCCAATCTTCTGGTTATTTAATTTTCTTCTGTTTGGTGCTGTGGCATTTTATTCGATTCAAACTCCGGCAAAGTGTTATCGCGTAATCCCTCGATCACGGCGTCAATTTTTTCTGGAGTAAGATGATTGACATATCGTTCATTGGAAATTTGCATCATCGGTGCATACCCGCAAGCCCCGAGGCATTCTACCTGCTGAAGGGAAAACATACCGTCATCGGTGGTTTCACCGGACTGAATGCCGAGCTTTTCTTCCAAATAATGTAATACGTCATATCCGCCACATAATTGGCAGCTCAGACAGGTACATACATCCAGTACATACTTGCCTTTTTCCTCTTTGTAATATTGGGTGTAAAACTCAGCCACTCCGTGGACGTGAGCTTCCGGCAAACCAAGGGTCTTGGCGACCAGTTTCTGCACTTCCGGCTTTACATGGCCGTACTTGTTTTGTGCAAGCCACAAGACTGGGAGTGTTGCCGGTTTTACTTCCGGGAACTTTGCCTTGATTCTTTCAATCTGATGGAGTTCTTCTTTTGTAAATTCGTATTTCATATCGTTTATTTGTCAGCTTCTCCCATTACAGGGTCAATCCCCCCGATGATCACCACCGTATCGGCTACCATTTCACCATCCAGAATATTCTCCAGAACCTGTAAGTTCGTGAATGAAGGTGAATTGATTTTCAGTCGCCAGGGGTGACCCGTTCCGTCACTTTGTATAAAATATCCAAGTTCACCTTTGGGACCTTCGACCGCATGATATGCTTCGGCTCCTTCCGGCGGACAAATCCCGGTATCGGTCATCATAAAATCATGAATCATTCCTTCCATGGAATAATAAACTTCATCTTTGGAAGGGTAGGCCTGTTTCGCATTATCGGTACGGACCGGGCCTTTGGGCAATTTATCCAGGCACTGATTGATAATCCGGATACTTTCATGCATCTCTTCCATCCGGACGTAATATCGTGATAGGTTGTCTCCCTCCAGACGAGTCGGGACTTCAAATTCCACTTCATCGTAACGGGCGTATGGGCTGAACGTACGAATATCGTAAGCATAGCCGGAAGCCCGCAATACCGGCCCGGTCGCCCCGATCTGGAGAGCATCTTCCGTGCGCAGGACCCCGACATTTTCATTCCGATCATAAAAGATACGGTTGCGGTCCAGTAGTTTATGGTAGTCTTTCAATTCCTTCGGGAACTCATTCGCAAATTCCTTGATCATTCCCATGGCATCTCCGGTAATGTCATTGGCAACTCCGCCGATCCGGGCATGGGAGACGGTAAAACGGTGACCGGTCAACTGGTCCATGATATCATATATCATCTCTCTTTGGCGAAACGTCCATATAAAAAAGGAGACGGCCCCGGCATCCATCACCATGGTTCCGAGCCAAAGCAGGTGCGAAGAAATTCTGGCAAGTTCGCAGCCTATCATCCGGATATAATGAGCACGCTCGGGAACTTCTACATTGGCTATTTTTTCAACGGCACAACAGAGCGCTACATTATTACTATAGGGAGAAAGGTAGTCCATGCGGTCCGTATAGGGCATAAACTCCTGGTAAGTCTTGTTTTCAGCAATTTTTTCAACTCCCCGGTGCAAATATCCGATATCGATCTTGGTCTTTTCAATGGTTTCCCCTTTCAGTTGTAAAACCAGGCGAAGCACTCCGTGAGTTGCAGGATGCTGAGGTCCCATGTTCAGGACCATTTTGGCGTTTAGCGGATCTCCTTCATCCAGTTCTTCAATGGTAGTATGCTTGTCCTCAAGACTTTGATAGAGACTTCTTTGGTGTTCTTTAAAAAATTTGGGATCAACCTTTGATTGTATATCAAATAATTTCATGATCTGTGATTCGGTTACTCCGTGTCTGGGGTTGTACTTGGCAACTCGATAGAACCCGGAATGCCTAATAAGGGGAATTCCTTGCGAAGGGGAAAGTAGCGATAATCTTCAGGCATATAGATGCGTCTGGGGTCGGGATGATTTTTAAATCGAATACCGAACATGTCGTATACCTCCCGTTCGAACCAGTTGGCCGCTTTCCAAACCTGGCAAACCGTGTCAATTTCAGGATTCTCTTCCTCAAGCCATACTTTTACAAACAAACGCTGCCGGTCCCGCAGGGACAGTAAATTATAGATTACTTCAAATCGTTCGTCGCTCGTATAGCGGTCGGCCCCGAATATATCGGAGAGGTAAATGTAACGGTGTTCATCATGAAGATACCGGGCAATTTCAACGATGGAGTCGGCATCGACCCGGATAAAAGTATCACCGGTTGATGAATAGATATTAAGAATGTGATCGGGGAATTTATCCGTGAGTCCGTCGACTGTTTTTTGTAAAGCGTCTGAGAGTTGTAGTTCCATGTCAGGTGTCCAGCATGACTGAGTGTTCGGTTCGAATTTTATCCTGGATCTTCATCAGGGCATGAAGGAGGGCATCCGGACGGGGAGGGCATCCCGATATATAAGCATCCACAGGGAGAAAATTATCAACTCCCTGCACCACACCGTAGCATCGGTGCATTCCACCTGTGGAAGCACAGGCCCCCATCGCAATACACCACTTTGGGTCGGGCATTTGATCCCAGATTCTTCGAATAGCGTGCGACATTTTATAGCTGCACCAACCTGCTACAATCATTACGTCACTTTGTCGGGGAGAAAATCTCATAACTTCAGACCCGAAACGAGAAGCGTCGTAGCGAGGCCCGGCAAATGCCATCATTTCAATTGCACAACATGCCAACCCCATGGGCATGGGCCACGCGGCATTTGAACGGGCCCAGTTTACAAGGGAGTCCACTCGTGATGTAAAATATCCTTCGCCCAGTGCGCTTTCTATTCCCATTGTAAGATGTTAATAAGTAGGTTTTAATTCCAGTTCGAGCGTTCCTTTTTTCAATGTGTAAAGAAGACCGATGAATAGTATGACTATAAAGATTGTCATAGCTATAAACGTTCCAAGCCCCAGCTCTAAAAATCTGACTGCCCAGGGATAAATGAAAACGACTTCCAGATCAAAGACGATAAACTCCATCGCAACGAGATAAAAACTGATTGAATAGCGTTCCCTCGCCTGTCCGACAGGATCCATTCCACTTTCGTAGGGATTTAACTTATTTAGATTGGGACGGTAAGGGCCTAATACACGGGACAATGTCATCAATAACAGGGCAAGAACAAAGGCAATGCCGATCAGGATGACAATAGGAAGATAGTTTTCAAGCATGAATGATTATATCCGTTTTCATAATTATGTAAATTACCGCCGGGAACTTGGAATGTCAACGCTTAAAGCGTGCTGAATATACAAGTTCTGCTTTAAAAAATCGGAAGGAACATAGAGAAATATTTAAAATAGATCATGTATAAATTTAAACGGTCGCCGTATGCAGGAATGAATAAGCGGCTGACGCCCGGAAGGTTGGAGAACAGAAGGCCGCTATTTATGGAATTCGTATGTATAACAGGGTAACTATCTCTTTACGAGATGAATCCTGCCTCATTACCTTTTACCTACCATCCGATTCGCCCGCGACGTTCATCAAGAACTTCTTCCTGGCCGGCCGGATCTTCCGGCATGATAAATCCGGGTGGGGGTTCAAATCCTTCATAACTCCAGATAGATTCGGCCTCCGGATCGGAGGTCACACGGTTGATGAAATCCCCCACAATCGGGAGCGCGCTTCGGGCTCCCTGTCCGATACTGTACCCCGGTCCGGTCGGAAACCGGATCCGGCGGTCTTCACCTCCTACCCAGGACCCCATAACGAGATGCGGCATCATGGCCACAAACCAGTTATCCGCTGCATTTTGAGTGGTGCCTGTTTTGCCGGCAACATCCTGGCTGACATTATAGGTGTTTCTCAGCCGTACTCCCGTTCCATAAAATCCGTCTCCACCCCGGATCACTCCCCGCATCATATCGATCATAATATAGGCGGTTTCCGGACTGATCACTTCCTGGCGGAGTTCCGGATGATACTCGACCAGAATATTCCCTTCCTTGTCTTCAATCCTCGTAATGGCAATCGGTTCGATATGTACCCCCTGGTTGGCAAAGGTTGTATAGGCGCTGACCAGTTCCAAAAGAGAACTTTCAGCCGTACCCAGTGCAATGGATGGATAAGCGGGCACATCTTTCATATTGATTCCCAGGTTTTGTGCCATTTCCTTGATCTTGCGGGCGGCGGGTTCGAGATCTTCAAGACGATTTGTACCAGGATTTCCGGCGATTTCCGGCAACAGGCGTACGGTTACATTGTTCAGACTTCTGGCCAAACCCTGCCTCAAGGGAACCATTTCGGCACCTTCGGGAACTGAAGGGTCTTTTGGACTCCAGTGCCCTCCCTGCCTGTCGATAAAGCTGATCGGATATTTTGAAAACTTGTGATAGGGCATATAACCGTTATCCACTGCCACGGCATAGACGAACGGCTTGAAAGTTGAACCCGTTTGACGACGGGACTGGTAAACATGGTCGTACTGTTTGCTGCCGTAATTGGCCCCGCCTATCCATGCGCGAATACTTCCATCCCGAGGATCAATTGCAACGAAACCGGCTTCAAGCCGTGTCTGAGCCCGTTTCAGGGAATCGATATAAGCTTCGTCGACATACAGGGAATCAAGAACCACGGATTCCTGGTTGGTCTCAAATTTGGCAAAACCGTTTTTATACCGATTGGTTTCACGAATAAAGCTGGGTAAAAATTCAGGATACTCATCCCAAAGCTTGTCCATGTAATCACCTCCGGGAGAGGTCCATTCCCGCTCAAATATAGGCTGGAGAGAATCAACTTTTGCCTTCAGTGCATTTTCAGCATGTCTCTGAAGACGGGAATCGATCGTTGTATGAATCGTGAGTCCGTCGGAATAAAGATCGTATCCGTTTTCGTCCGTCCATTTTTTGACTTGCTGGCGTACATATTCCCCGAAATATCTGCTTTCGCGGCCTGAACGGGAAGGAGGGTTATAGTCCAGGGTAATGGGTTCTGATGTCAGGTTTTCATAAACCACATCAGATATAAAGCCGTGTTTTGCCATTTGGGACAATACCACGTTGCGTCGTGAGCGGGCCCGGTCCGGAAAAAGCCGGGGATTATAATAGTAGACGGCTTTCAACAGTCCGATAAGGATAGCCGATTCAGAAACGGTGAGATCCCTGGCCGGTTTCCCGAAATGGGTTCGGGCTGCCGACTCAATACCAAAGGCACTGTTACTGAACTCTACCGTATTGAGATACATTTCAATGATTTCTCTTTTGGTATAATTATGTTCAATCTGAACGGCAGTAATCATTTCCCTGAATTTTCGCGTGATTGAAAATTCACGGCCAATTTTCCGGTAGAGGTTTCTGGCAAGCTGTTGACTGATGGTCGATCCCCCCTGCGGTGCTCCTCTGAGGACGTGATAGGGGATGGCAAGAGTCCGGAACATATCCATACCCCAGTGATCATAAAAGCGATGATCTTCAGTCGAAACAAGCGCATTTACGACATTGGGCGAAATTTCATCGATGGGTACATATGTACGATTTTCAATGAAATACCGATCAAGGATGGCACCATCACGACTCTTTACAACCGAAGCAATTGCCGTTTGAGGATTTTCAAGTTCTTCAATAGAGGGGAGACCCTGAAACAGAAAGATTGTGTACCCTGTTGCAGAAACCAATAAAAGACCTGCAGCAATCAGGAGATAAAAAAGAAAATTCTTTGGAATCAGTCTTTCAGAACCACCTTGTTTGGATTTCTGCCGGTTTCGTATCTGTTTTCGGTATTCAGGATCATTAAAATACCGCTCTTTGTCATATCCGTGTTCTGAATTTTCACTCATTGTTCAAAGTTTGATAGTAGAATGATCCTCAAATGGGGTACACGATTGTTGATCACCATTCCAGACAACGAGCCTGAATGTGCCGTTAGTATATTCCACAATCGTACGATGTTGGTAAAAGTTACCTAAATTTATATAGCTGCCGAAATCAAATCTAATGAGTCTGGGCAAATGATCGTGCCCGGACAGGATCAGGTCAACATCCCGATTTTTGAGAAATTTCCTTGACCATCTGTTCAGTTTTTCCGGAGAGATTACCGGATTTGCCCGGTGGGTACGCGATACCCGTTTCATGATTCCCAATCCGACATGGGGAGGGAATAGTGTCTGATATAATTTAACAAACCACTTATTTCTCAATAGCCGGTGAGACAAGGGCCTCGGGAGACCTAATTCGGAATTGTCGAGCCCGTCGCCATGATGTAGAAATACCGTTGAATTTCCATAGTTTTTTATTCGATAGTTTTTCTCCACATCAAAACCCATGGATTTAAAATATCCACGGGTCCAGTTGTCATGATTTCCGGTGATAAAGAGGGTAGGTTCTGCGCTTTGATGATACCGGGAAAACCTTTGGAGAATCCCCTGGCCCAGACCGGGCAGAGTTCCGGGATACTCCATCCAATAATCGAACAGATCCCCAAGTATATGAAGGACTGCATTCTCTTTCTCACAATAATCAACGAGCGAAAGCAGGTCCCTCTCAATTTCCGCATTGGTTTCCTCCCCGAAAGCCCCGTAATGAATATCAGATATAAAAATATGGTACATTATTATCAGTTGGCAGTGAACAGTGTGTCAGTGAACAGTAAACAGTTGTCGGCGGATCGGTTTGTAGAATAGTGAACAGTTTTTTGTGCTATTCACATCCTTTTCCCCTTTCCCTTCTCACTTTTCACTTCTGCTTCGCGTCTCATTTCTTCCTGGTAATAATAAAGTTTACGAGCTCTTCAAATTCATTATACCCGTCATTTACCGGCAGGTTTCGCAGATCCTCAAGTCCTTCCTCTGCATATTGGATCATGGCTTTGCGCGATGCTTTCATCCCATCTTTTTCATGTACAAATGCGACGATATTGTTAATATCCGCTGAAGATTTTTTTCGTTTTCTCATTAATGTTCTGATTCGAAGCTGCTCGATTCTACTTCCCGACTGTAATGCCTTGATCAGTGGCAGGGTCACTTTTCTTTCTTTAATATCGTTACGCTTGGGTTTACCGATATCATCCAGGCCATAATCAAAAAGGTCGTCTTTGATTTGAAAAGCCATCCCGATTTTCATCCCGATTTTATACATATTTGAATGAACCTGTTCGTCATCACTCGTAGAGACTGCTCCGCACTTGCAACAGGCGGCAATGAGGCTGGCGGTTTTTTCTGAAATAATTTGATAGTAGCGTTCCTCCGTCATATTAAATAGACGGGACGTTTTTAATTGGCGCAACTCTCCTTCGCTCATTTTATTTACAGCATCGGAAAGTACATGCAACAGTTGATATTCTTTATGGTCGAGCGCAATGAGCAATCCTTTGGAAAGCAGAAAATCCCCCAAAAGTACTCCGGCTTTGTTCCTCCAGAGTTTGTTGACACTTAGAAACCCTCGTCTTTTATCCGCTTCGTCCACCACATCATCATGAATCAGGGTTGCAGTATGAAGCAGCTCAATCATGGTGGCGGCGATGTAACTGCGCCGGTCGATTTCACCAAACATTCTGGCGGACATAAAGACCAGCGTGGGACGAATTTCTTTTCCTTTCTGCCGCAACAGGTATTGGATGATCTTGTCGAGAAGAAAGACATCCGTACTCACCGACTCTTTGAAAAATCTGCGGAATTCTCTGATATGAAGTTGAATCGGATCGGTGATCTCTGACAGGGATTGCGATCTGTTTGAGTCCGTGAGTTGTATTTGAGCAGCCGTCTGGGCCATTTTTGCAGTTAATATTTTTTGAATAACAGGATCACTAAAAGTTAGCGAATATAAAGATTAAATATTTGCACTATGTTCTGAGGCTATTTAGCTTAAAATCGATTTTTAACAGATAAAAAGAAAAAGGATTTAAAAAAATTGAAAACAATAGCTGTGTTAACAAGTGGGGGGGATGCTCCCGGTATGAATGCCGCAGTTCGGGCTGTTGTCCGAACGGCCACCACCATGGATATAAAAGTAAAAGCAATATCACGTGGATATTTTGGATTAATAAACGGGGATTTTCAAGACATGGACACATCCTCCGTTTCCAATATTATACAAAAAGGAGGTACGATCCTGAAAACCGCGAGATCGGAGGAGTTTCGAACAGAAGAGGGACGTGCAAAAGCTGCGGAAAACCTTAGAAATGAAGGAGTGGATACCCTGATTGTAATTGGCGGGGATGGAACTTTTTGCGGGGCCTCCTTGCTTTCCGAAGAGCAGGAGATCAATGTTGTCGGCGTTCCCGCTACCATCGATAATGATCTGATCGGGTCGGACGAAACCATTGGATATGATACGGCCTTGAATACTGCCATGGATGCAATTGATAAAATCAGGGATACGGCAGAAGCGCATGACCGAATGTTTCTGGTGGAAGTGATGGGACGGGATGCAGGATTTATTGCCCTGGAGACAGGAATTGCTGGAGGTGCAGAGTTAATCCTGTTGCCTGAATCTCTTACGAACCTCGATGAAATACGTAATTCACTTAAGGGAATTCTAAAAGAACAGCGGCGCAGCAGCCTGGTGGTTGTGGCCGAAGGGGATGAGACCGGGGGTGCACTGAAACTTGCTGACGAATTAAAAGGGGATTTTCAGCAATATGAAATACGTGTTTGTATTCTCGGGCATATCCAGCGCGGGGGAAACCCTTCCGCCCGCGACCGGGTGCTTGCAAGCCGCCTTGGCAGTGCTGCTGTAAGAACGGCTTTGGAGGGACACAACAAGGTGATGGTGGGGATTGTAAATAATGCAATCAAACTGACTCCGCTAAAAATGGCATGGTCAAAGAAAAAGGATATCAATCTGGATATGCTTGAACTTTCGAAACTGCTTCGATAATTCAACAATGCTTCACTTTATAATTTACAATGGTCACAGTAGATACAGACGGTGCAAAACAATTCATCCAAAAAAAATCTTTTACAAAAGCTTTAAAAAAAGCGGAAAATGCATATAGCCAGGTTTTAGCTGAGAAGGGGATCGGCAATGAATGGCTGGGTTGGAGACGAATTCTGAAATCACCCGATGAAGCACTGCTCGATCGGATTGAGCGGATAGGTTCTGATATACGTGATCAGGCCGATGTATTTATCATTTGTGGAATCGGAGGGTCTTATCTGGGTGCCAAAGCCGTAATCAGTGCGCTAACTCCTCACTTTGGAAATCAATCGCCTGAAATCATCTTTACAGGGCATCACCTCGGGGGACGATATCTCGAAAATTTGCTCCGATATCTGGATGAGAAAAATCCGGACGGGACCTCTAAAAGTGTTTACCTGAATGTAATTTCCAAGTCCGGGTCTACACTTGAGACAGCCTTGTCGTTTAAAGTTCTTCGTAGCTGGATGGACAAAAACTACGGGGATCAAGCTTCCAGAAGAATTATTGCTACAACGGGATCCACCGGAGGAGTTTTGAACCAAATGGCAGAAAATTTCGGATATGAGAAATTTGAAATTCCGAAGGATGTCGGCGGACGCTTTTCCGTGCTGACTCCGGTCGGCCTTCTTCCGATTTCAGTGGCGGGGATCGACATCAAAAAACTGTTTTACGGAGCCGTTGAAAAATTCAGGGAATGTGAAATATCGGCTGACGAAATCCTGGAGTATGCGGCGTTGAGACATGAATTTCAGGAAATTGATAAAGTTTTGGATGTGATCGGATCCTTTGAGCCCGAATTAAACTCTTTTACAGGATGGATTCAGCAATTGCTCGGTGAAAGTGAAGGGAAAGAAGGCAAGGGCATGTTTCCGGTCTCAGCAGCCTATTCAACCGATCTGCACAGCATCGGTCAAATGATCCAGCAAGGACAACGGAATATGGTAGAAACTTTCCTGGTGGTTCAGGAGCCGGTATCCGGGATTAAGGTTGAAAATAGCGGAGATTTGAAGATTGGCGGAGTTGCCGATGTGGATCAACTGGGTTACCTGTCTGGGAAACAATTTCATGAAATCAATAAAAATGCTCTCGATGGAACCATCGAAGCACATATTGAAGGGGGCGTTCCCGTATTTCAGATAATTCTGGAGAAACTGGATAGTCAAAACCTTGGGGAACTGATCTATTTTTATGAGCTCTTCACGGCGATCTATGTCTATATGCTGGAAGTCAATCCATTCAATCAACCCGGAGTGGAAGACTATAAAAAAGCGATGTACCGGAAACTGGGTAAAGAATGAATAAGTCCCGACTCAATGGCTGAAAGCGGCTCGGTTCAACAAAATCAAAATAAACCCCTGAAATATGTTGCGGTTGCGGGGAATATCGGTGCAGGCAAGTCTTCTTTGACCGGTTTGCTCGCTAAGCATTTTCGATGGAAGGCATACTACGAAACCGTCGATAATAATCCATATCTGTCGGATTTTTATGAAGATATGCGGCGGTGGAGCTTTAACCTGCAGATCTATTTTCTTTCCAGCAGGTTTCGCAATCAGCGAAATATGCTGGAAAAAGAGACCTATATTGTACAGGATCGAACGGTTTATGAAGATGCGGAAATTTTTGCAAGGAATCTTCATGAGATGGGATTGATGAGCGACCGTGATTATAAAAATTATAATGAGTTGTACGAGGAAATGACCACCTTTTTACGGCCGCCTGATTTATTGATTTATTTGAAAGCTGAAGTCTCTACCCTTGTCCGGCAGATTCAACAGCGTGGACGGGACTATGAAAGCTTGATCCGTATTGAATATTTAGAGCGCCTGAATCGTCTCTACGAGGAGTGGATTCAGAATTATCCGCATGAAAAATTAATTATCGATACAGACGATCTGGATTATGTCAATAAAGATGAGGATCTGGGGAAGGTGATTGAACTCATCGAACAACGGTTATACGGCTTGTTTAATTAATTGATTTAGAACGTTTAACTTCCTAATTTTGAAAGCTATTGTGATTGATTCAAAACTCACATTCAGGATTCAGGAAATTCCGGAAGGACAAAGTGTACGTGACATCCGTCTGGAGCAGGAGGATTTGGATTTTGAGGATGTGACGATCAAAGAGTCTGATGTAAATATTCATTTTCAAAAAACCCGGTATTTCATCAAGGCCAACTTTACTGTAAAGGCAGTTGCCGAATTAATCTGTGACCGCTCTTTGCAAAAATTTGATTACCAGGTTTCGGGATCCTATGAGGTGTTGTTTAAACCGGATGTTGAGGCCATCTCGGAATCTGAAAATAGCAGGGTAAAACCGTTTAATGGTTACGAGCTGACACTGAGTTTGGATCAGGAAGTTCGCGATACGATCCTGCTTGAATTGCCGGTAAAAAAATTGCATCCGAAATATTTGGATGAAGATGGAAATCCGGGTGAATTTGAAACACGAAAATTTGGTCATAATGCAGAGAATGAAGATCGAATTGACCCGAGGTGGGAAGCTTTGAAGAAACTGAAGAATTGATCAACCAATTAACTGAATTCTTAAAAATACGAAACCGGATATATGGCACATCCTAAAAGAAAAACTTCTAAATCCCGACGCAATAAGCGTCGGTCACATCACAAAATTGCTGAAACCAACCTGGCCGAATGTTCCAATTGCGGGGCATTGCATCGTTACCATCATGTTTGTTTAGAATGTGGCTTTTACAGGGGCCGCCAGATTCTCAATGTAACCAAATAAACTAATTTTCAGTCAATGGTTATTGCTGTAGATGCGGCAGGTGGTGATTTTTTCCCTAAAAATCCAGTTCAGGGTGCTGTAGAGGCAATTTCGGAAAAATCAAATCTTCACGTTCTTCTTGTGGGGGATGAGGAGGAAATTCGGAAGGAACTTTCCGGTTATTCTGCCGATGAAAGCAGAATACATATTCTCCATGCTACCGAAACCATCGGGATGGAGGAATCGCCATCGGCTGCTGTGAAGAACAAACGGCAATCATCCATTGTATTGGGACTGGGGGCACAAAAAGAGGGCAAATGCCAGGCGTTTGTAAGTGCCGGCAATACCGGCGCCTTGCTTGCGGCATCCGTTTTTATCCTCGGCAAACTGGAGGGAGTTCAACGTCCCACGATCGCTGCAGCATTTCCCACTCTGAAAGGTTTCAGGTTACTGCTTGATGCCGGGGCAAATCTTGAATTAAAAGCAGATACGTTTGTTCAGTTTGCCCGGATGGGGTCGATTTATTCAAGCGAAGTCCTGAAAGTGAAAAATCCACGGGTCGGGCTTCTGAATGTAGGGGAAGAATCCGAAAAGGGGACCGAACTGCTTAAAGAAGCCTATAAACAGTTGTCATCTCTATCAAATTTTAAAGGAAATGTAGAGGGAAGAGATATATTTGCTGCAAATGCTGATGTATTTTTATGTGACGGCTATCTCGGAAATGTTCTATTGAAATTCGGTGAATCTATCCCGTCCATTATCCGATTTTTAATTGAGGATACCATGAAAGAGATGAAACTGGATCAGGATGTCAGGGATCAAGTCACAAATGTAATTCACAAGTCCCTGCACTCCTTTAATTATGAGCATGTGGGCGGGGTTCCGTTCCTGGGAGTCAATGGTATCAGCATGGTGGGACATGGCGGGAGCACTCCGGTTGCAATTAAAAATATGATCCTGAGCGCTGCCAAATGTGTTGAATTGAACGTCAATCATAAAATAGTAGCCTCTCTGGCTTAGCTTAAACAATCTTCTGTTCCCGGAGTAAAAAATACAATTAACTGTCCTTTTTGATTATATGACAATTAAAAAAGCAAAAATTTCATCCGTCGGCCACTATTTACCGGAATATGTATTGACCAATGAGGAGCTGGAAGAAATGGTGGAAACCAATGATGAATGGATCCGGTCTCGAACCGGGATCCGGGAACGGCGAATTTTAAAAGATCCAGACAAGGCTTCGGCTTTTATGGGAGCGGAGGCCGCATCGGAGGCCCTTGAAAATGCCGGGGTCGATCCCGACGAAGTCGATGCCATCATTGTGGCAACTGCAACTCCCGACTATATATTTCCCGCAACTGCATGCCTGATTCAAAAAATTTTGGGGGCTGAAAAAGCATATGGTTTTGACCTGTCGGCTGCCTGTTCGGGATTTGTGTATGGCATCTCCACCGGAGCTATGATGATTGAGTCGGGCCGTTACGAGAAAGTACTCGTCATCGGATCCGACAAGATGAGTTCAATTGTGGATTACACCGATCGAACCACCTGTATTTTATTCGGAGATGCTGCCGGCGCTGTACTGCTCGAGCCTTCGGATGACGAGACGGGTATCATTGACTTTGTAAATCATGTAAATGGAGATGACCAGTGTTCCCTTATTCAACAGGGTGGGGGCAGCCGAAACCCCGCTTCGGAAGAAACAATAAAAAAAGGCTGGCACTATCTTAAACAGGATGGCCGAACCGTATTTAAAAAAGCTACGGAAGGGATGGCCGATGTTTCGCTTGAGATTATGAAACGGAATGACCTGAATCCGGAGGATATCGCATGGCTGGTTCCGCATCAGGCGAATTTGAGAATTATCGATGCGACTGCCCGGAGAATGGGGCTATCCTCTGAAAAAGTCATGATCAATATTGATAAGTACGGAAATACAACGGCGGCTACGATTCCTTTGTGCCTTTATGATTGGCGCGAACGGTTGAATCACGGTGACAATCTTGTACTGTCTGCATTTGGTGGCGGATTTACGTGGGGTGCAGTCTATCTTAAGTGGAGCGCCGAACGCAAGTAAAAGTGAATCGGTATAGGTTCTGTTTTATATAAGAAGGCTTTGCAAAACTTGGGATTTGGTTCAAGATTAAGGCTAGAGGAATTTTAAAACCGCAGCATATTAGCTATATGTGAGAATTTTAAAATTTCGATAACGCAAAGATTGGGCAAAAGACCGGGTTTTGCAAAGCCTTCTATAAGACATGACTAAAAAAATCACTTGTTGTCAACCATCACAAAGCTAAAGATCAAA
>JBBDNC010000149.1:0-5442 GCA_040877875.1 Balneolaceae bacterium
TCAACCGACCGATAACGCAGGCATTGGGCAAAAGACCGGTTGTGCAAAGCCCTCTGTACAATGCACACTGCCATGACCCTCTGTCAACCGGCCAGGTTAAGATTTTTCTTCTTCGTATTTATGCAATACTATTTTTAAAATTCTTGAGAGCCGGGTTTTCATTTTAGGACGAGGCAGGATCAGGTCTAAAAAGCCATGTTCAAGAAGATATTCTGCTGTCTGAAATCCTTCCGGAAGATCCCGGCCGATCGTCTGTCTGATTACACGGGGCCCGGCAAATCCGATTAAGGATCCGGGTTCTGCGATATTAAAATCGCCAAGCATTGCAAAACTTGCTGTAACTCCCCCGGTAGTCGGGTTGGTCATGACAGAGAGATAGGGCACCCCGGCTTCTTCAAGTTGGGCCAGCTTGGCCGACGTTTTCGCCATTTGCATCAAACTCAATACGCTTTCCATCATCCTGGCACCGCCGGACTGGGAAATAATAATCAGCGGAACTTCATTCTCCCTGGCATGATCAATTGCTATTGCCAGCCGCTCCCCGACAACCGAACCCATACTGCCGCCAATAAAGGAAAAATCCATACATGCGATTACCACATCCATTTTTTTCATTTTTCCAATCCCCACCCTGCAGGCATCGGTCAAACCGGTTATCTTCTGATATTCCTTCAATCTTGCCGAATATTTTTTCCGGTCTTCGAATTCAAGAGGATCATTCGGACGAATTGTCTGACCCAACTCTTCAAATTTCCCCTCATCAAATAAAAATGAAAAATATTCCTCACTCCCGATTCGAAAATGATAACCGCTCATCGGATCCACCCAGTAGTTTTCCTCCAGCTCGCGTCTGTGAATGGTTTCTCCGGTAGAAGGAACCTTGACCCAGACTCCTTCCGGCATATCCTTCTTCTTATCGGTTTGTATGTTACTGTCTTTGCGTTTAAACCAAGTCATAGGCAATAGATTAAATTAGTAAGCCAAAATAACGATAATCCTTCGAAGCTGAAATGATTATAAATGATAATCAGAAACTGCGAACCGCCACAATAGGAGCTCAAGCCGGATAATCACTGTCATTAACCTGTCCGGAAGATAAATAGTCCGGCTCGTATTCTTCCGGATTTACTTCCTTAAACCGGTTTTTAAAGGCTGAATGGTTCAACGCATGAATAAGATTTACAGAAGAAATAAACGAATCGTTCAGAATGAGTTGCTCGCTGTCGAGGGTATTTTGGAGAGCCTCAGGCAGACGATCTGTCCCCGTCCCGATTACAGCGTCTCCCGGTTGAATTTCCTCACCCAGTTTTTCGATCGATCTCAACGCAGGTTCACTTCTGCGAATGATTTCATCCTGAATGAAAAATACCTGATGATACAAGTGCTTTCGGCGCGCATCAATCACTGCGTGAATTTTCTGAATACCGGGCTTCTCAAGAAGTGCCCGCACCGCCATCGATTCAAGAGTTCCAAGGATGTACAGGGGAATATCGGCTTGAAATAAAAGTCCTTTCACCGCGGCTGCGCCAATCCGCAATCCGGTATACGATCCCGGGCCGCCACTCAGCAGGACGGCCGACAGATGCTCTGCCCCGATCTGATGTGCGTGCATCAACTCCTCAAGGAACACAAACAATTTCTCAGAATGGATTCCCTTTCCGGTCTCCCTGCGTTCATCGATCATACCATCCGTATCCCCCAAAGCCACCGAGCATACTGCGGTTGCCGTTTCAATTGCCAGAACCATCTTTTTCAGTGATCAGTTAACAGTTATCAATGTGTCAGTAGCCATTGCCAAGGCATGAATATAGGAAATTGATAAAGATCTATTGTCGGATTTAGGCCCGAGTATCCAGTCTTATGCAGGAATTTTTGCGATTACACGTTTAACACACCCCTGTCCCCTCAAGAGGGATGACATCCGGTCGTTGATCAGGTCCCATATTGCCCACTGACACACTGTTCACTGGAACACTGACACACTGTTTTCACTGTGTAATATACCACTCGTCGTTGCTCAAATAGACCCATCTGTCGTATAGACTTTTAACCTGGGAATATTCATCTGCCGAGTATTCACGTCGCTCAATATTCACATCATATCTGTACTCAATACTGCCAGCAGAAACATTATAATCTTCCCGCAGGGAAGCGCCCCGGGTGCGGGTCATCCGGCTTTGGCTCCTCTCCTCAACCCTGAAATCATCCGGTAACTGAATCCTGTATCGAATGTTAAGCTTTTCAGGGGCATCCAGCGTAACCGGAGCCGTTCGTTCATTTTCTTCAAACGGATTCCGGTGCAGGTATCCCACAATCATCGGCCTGAACTGAAGTCCGTCCTGGAAACTTATCGCATAACTGGGAATTTCAAATTCAGCCGTCACACGAAGTGGAAATTCACCCTCCACTATTTCCCGAATTTCAGCAGAACGAAACTCAATCTCTCCGTAGGCATCAAAAAAAGCATCAGCAATAATATTCGCAACCGGTTTCCCGGTATCCAATTCACTGCGAATCTGACGAGCCGGGTATCCTTCGGTTTCCACAACAAGCTTTCCGGCCAGGTGCCCCTCCGCAGTCAAACGCCCCTCAATATTTACATCCAGGTCAAACACACTATATTCCGGCCGAATATCAATCCATTCGTACCCGTCCTCTCTGAAAAGCATGCCGGTTTCATTATAGGAATTGACGGGAATCAGTCCGGGACGGCTGTGTGCAAAACTTGCATCCATTAACCGGCCTCCGGACTCCGTGTCCAGATATACCAACATTTGATTAAACTGGTAGACAGATGGGAAATCCTTGTTGATTCGTCCGCTATTGCGTCCTGATAGAAAGACCGGCCATGCATCCAGACCGGCACCCCGAAGCATTGCCAGAAGTGTCATATTGATATCAGCCTGATTAGACGGTTCTCCTTCCAAAACCCGGTATTCCGGCTCTTCGCCGGGAAAAGCCTGTTGCATTTCATTATATACCATCCGGCTGTTAACCAAATGAAAGATGCTGTCACGTATGGATGTCCGGATATTCAGCTCTTCCGATATAGATTGACCCAGTTTTAGAAGTTCATTCATACGGGCTGCATGCTCAAAAGGATTATTCTCTCCCCGCCGGATTTGAGCCTCAACAAACTCCCAACTGTTTTCAAGAGGCTGTCGGGGCCGGCCGAATTCACTGATCTGAAATTTCAGTTTTCCTCTAAGGTCATCAATCGTCGAGATATAGGAAAAATTTTCAACTGCGGGGACGTCACGGGCAATCCAATGCTGAAGCAACAAGGGTTCAGGACGCTGGTAGCTAAATACCAGGGGGATACTGCTGGTGTCGATCCGCTGTTCTATAAAATCCATTTCAAAATTGATGTTTTCCGGAACCACTTCATATCGCAGATAATTCACATTGTGGAGAGTCAGGGACGCCAGCCGCGTCGGAACCCGGTGGGAAAAATAGAAATCAGGCAGTTCTTCAATATATCTTCGGGATTTACGATACCGGTATTCGATGACCGATCCCTGACGGACGCCGGGCATCATGAATTCCCGTATTTTATATCGTGAATTCAGATCCACCGTACTCACTTCCTCTCTGTTCAAATGCTCCCGGCTTCCATCCGGCTGATGGGTCATCGCTTCAAGACCCGTCACCCGTTCCATATCGTTGAAAGCGTAAAAGGGAATCCCTATCAGCCCTGCTTCTGCCCATTCAATCGGTTCATCACTATAAACCTTAATACGTACAAGGTAATCCAGGTAGGCTACGATATTTCCGTTTTCATCCGAAAAACTTACATCCACGGTTTTCCTCAAATACTCATAGGGAAAACCATGCTCAGGCTGTATCCCGAAAAGAGAATCCGGGACCCCCCCAAATTCAACTTCCTCCGGAAGATCCGGTGAATCATCAGGTTGAATTTGGGCATGCGCCGGCAAAAACAAAACCGCTTGTAATCCTAAAAGTATCCATGCTCCAGCCAGTTTCCACATCGTAAACACCGCGGATCGTATAAATTCACCTTTACCCTTCGTTTTCCGTTCTTAAAGTATTTATAACGAACTGATTCCTGTTATATATTGCCAATGCCCTGCCGGTCAGGCGGCTTCCCAAATAGGGTGAATTTTTGGATTTCGATCTTACCTCATTTGGATAAAAAGTCCATTCTTCATCGGTGTTAAAGATCGTAAGATTGGCTCTGCCTCCCTCTTCGATGCCGGGCTGTTCGAGGTTAAGTATTTGCCGGGGTTGATAGGCCAGTTTCTCAATCAGATGATTCAGTTTAAGGACCCCCGTTTTTAAAAGCTGTTTGACAGAAATACTCCAGGCGGTTTCCAAGCCTGTAATACCGTTGGGTGCATAAATAAATTCCACTTCTTTCTCCTCAATGGAATGGGGGGCATGATCCGTACAGATCACATCGATCGTCCCATCGGCCAGGCCTTCTTTTATGGCCTGCAGGTCATCGTCCGTCCGGAGCGGGGGATGCATTTTGAAATTCGTGTCGAATTTATGCCGGTCGATCTCTTCGTCGGTCAGGTCAAAATGATGGGGACACACTTCGGTGGTCACGTGAACCCCTTCAGCTTTTGCCTGCCGGACGAGATCAACTCCCTTCCTCGTACTGATATGAGCTACATGAAGGTGCCCGCCGGAATATTGTGCCAGTAAAATATCCCGTGCGATCATCACTTCCTCAGCAATACCGGGTGTGCCGTCCAGTCCGAGGCGGGTCGATACGATCCCTTCGTTCATATGACCGGGACGCGACAGCGACAGGTCTTCTTCATGATTGATAATGGGAACTCCCAGCATCGAGGAGTACTCGAGTGCAACCCGCATCACCTGGGCATCAGAAACCGGGTCACCGTCGTCACTGAAAGCAACGGCCCCTCCATCCTTCATATCTCCCATCTCCGCTATGGATTGCCCCTCGCGTTCTTTCGTAACACAACCGATCGGGTGAACTTCTACGGGCAGATCTGATGATTTTTTCCGAATATATTCAACCACATCACGAGTATGGATCGGGGGTTGTGTATTCGGCATACAGGCCACCTCGGTAAACCCCCCGAAAGCGGCTGCCCGGCATCCGGTTTCAATGGTCTCCTTGTGCTCCTGTCCGGGCTCCCTGAAATGAACATGCATATCCATCCAGCCGGGACTTACATAGGCACCCTGCGCATCAAATGTCTTTTCGCCGTCAGATTTTTCCAGATCCTTTCCGATTTCAATGATTTTTCCTTTCTTGATTCGTATATCTATGGCAGACCTGCTTACGCTTTGACGGGTTACAGGTTTAACGTTCTGAATCAACAGGTTGGGTGTTCGACTCATATACGGTGGTCTTATTTTTGGCTTGAAATATAGATGGATTATCCGTCAAATTCGATACCCCCCTCCAAATACAGTATTTTCTTTATGTTATGTTCATTTTAGCTTGAT
>JBBDNC010000149.1:5542-8532 GCA_040877875.1 Balneolaceae bacterium
ATTTGCCGGCAGAACAACCTTCTTCCTGGCTGTTAAATTACATTTATTACTCATAATTTCTATATGACCCGTTCTCAAACACCTCATTCATTCGACATTCCATCGGTTTCAGAGTTGACTTCCCAAATCAAGAGTTTGATCGAGTCCAATTTTATGGATGTTCTGGTAGAAGGTGAATTGAGCAACGTAAATCAAAGCCGCAACGGGCATTATTACTTTACAGTCAAGGATGACGAGGCTCAACTGCCTTGCGTTATGTGGAAGAATACAGCCCGGCGTCTCGGATCCGAAATTGCAGACGGTCAACAGGTTGTCCTTGGCGGTAATCTCCAGGTGTACCCTCCTCATGGACGGTATCAACTGATCGTGAACCTGGTAGAGCAGGCGGGACGAGGCAAACTTCAGGAAGCTTTTGAGAAATTGAAGGAAAAACTTCTGGAAGAAGGTCTATTCGATGAGTCGCACAAGAAACGATTGCCGGCCTTTCCGAAAAAAATCGGGGTCATCACTTCCGCAACCGGGGCGGCCTTCCAGGATATACGATCCACGATAGAACGTCGATGGCCTTTGTGCCGGATTTTACTTTATCACGCAAGTGTGCAGGGTGAACATGCCGCCCCCGAACTGATAAAAGGCATTGAAACCTTCACCGGACGAAAGGTTGTGGATGTGTTAATTATCGGCCGTGGAGGCGGCTCCCTGGAAGATCTCTGGCCGTTTAACGAAGAAGCCGTCGCCCGTGCCCTGTTTCACTGTCCGATTCCCGTTATCAGTGCCGTCGGACATGAGGTTGACTTCAGCATATCGGACTTTGTTGCTGACGCCCGTGCAGCCACTCCAACCCAGGCTGCAGTGATGGCAACTCCGGATATCAATGAAATCAGGCTTCTTGTAGATGATCTGGGGAAAAAGCTGACACGAAGTGTTCGCGACAAAACAGACCGGTACCGGGACAAAGTTAATCGACTCAGCGGTTCGCATGCCCTGCTGGTGGTGGCCGACAGAATGAAAAGTTACCGGGAACAAATACGGATGCTAAGGGAACAAATTAAAAACAGGTTGGACAGACAGGTAAACCGGAATAAGGAGAAGTTAACGGCTCTTTCCCACCGATTGGAAAAAACCGATCCGAATGCCCCCCTTGAGAAAGGGTACGTCCGGGTTTGGCAGGGTGAAAAATGGATCAGACAGCGTTCCACATTTGCCCAAAACAAGGAATTTGAACTGGAATGGAAGGATGGCAAACTGGGGAACGAAGAATTGAAAGCAAGGAATTAGGGGTTGGAAATGTAGAAGGTTAACGACCCGTCTTAGTCTGTGAAAAGAATAACTTCCTCCAAAAGGGATCGAAAAGTCAACAGATCATTTTTTTATTTCACGGATATACTGAAAAGGATTCCCTTAAATAAACGTTTTTTAATACGTAAGAGGAGTTGGAATTTCAAGATTCTCATTCAAATTCACAATTCTTCATTCTTAATACTTAATTTCTACAACTTCTGATTTACATTATCGAAATTTTCAACTATGCGTATGTCCCGTTTATTCCGTTCAACCCTTTATCTGACGCTCATGATTTTATTCGCCGCATGTTCTATGAATACAGTCACTTATGAATTCGATTTACAGGGCCATCGGGGTGCCCGGGGTTTGATGCCGGAAAATACGATCCCGGCCTTTTTAAAAGCCGTTGGGTATGGAGTCGATACCATTGAATTCGATGTAGTGGTCACGAACGACCGTCAATTGTTGATTTCACATGAACCCTGGTTCAATCACAGGATCTCCACCAAACCGGACGGGACACCTGTACTGAAAAGGGAAGAACAAGATCACAACATATTCGGGATGAGCTATGAAGAAACCACCCGGTACGATGTCGGAATTCGAGGGAATCCGGACTTTCCCGAACAGAAAACCGTCGCCGTTCAAAAACCGCTGATGCGTGAGGCCATTATGGCCGTTGAGGCATATATCAAAGAGCATGGGCTGGATCCGGTCCGATATAATATTGAAACAAAAAGTAATCCGGATTGGGTTGGCACCTTCGTCCCGGAACCGGAAGAATTCGTAAAACTGCTTTACGAGGAACTCTCGGAATTGGAGGTCCTCGGAAGAGTCATCATTCAATCATTCGATCCCAACACGCTCATTGCCATGCGGGAATTGGATCCCGGTGTAACCCAGGCTATCCTGGTTTCCGACAGGACCCCTTTGGAGAAGTATGTAAAGATATTAGGCTACACCCCGGAAATCTGGAGCCCGCACTATAAGCGGGTTAATCCTTCAACCATCATTGAAGCCCGGGACAGAAACATGAAAATCATACCGTGGACCGTAAACCGTATCAGGGAGATGCGGACACAGTTGGAAATGGGAGTTGACGGCCTCATTACGGACTATCCGAACCGGGGGGCAACTTTGAAGAGGTAAAAGTGAGAAAGTTCTCACTTTTACCTCTTCACTTCTGCGTTCTGCCTTCAAGCAGTATGAGCTACCACTTCGGATTCAGGAAAAAAATAAGCGGCTTCAAGTTTGCCGTTTTCCACTGAATCGGATCCATGAACGATATTCTCACCAATACTGTCTGCAAAATCCGCCCGGATAGATCCTTCCTCCGCCTCGGCGGGATTCGTTGCTCCGATCAGTGTGCGAAAATCCGAAACTGCATTTTTTTTCTCCAGAATTATCGGTACGCACGGGCCGCTGCTCATAAACTCAACCAGTTCATCGAAAAAAGGCCTCTCTCTGTGTACAGCATAAAATCCGCCGGCAGTATCCGATGTAAGGCGGGTCATTTTCATCGCCACGATTCTAAATCCGGCCTTTTGGATTCGTTGAATCACTTCGCCGGTCAACTGCTTGCGGACACAATCCGGTTTAAGTATCGCCAGTGTTCGTTCGGTTCCTGCTTCTCTTCCCATGTGTTTATCTAAAATTTAAATTCTTAATATTATATTTCGATTGTAATCGCAAAAGATACGATTTCA